>JAJZMY010000030.1:0-21500 GCA_021848125.1 Microcaldota archaeon | reverse complement strand
CCATTGCATCTGCAAAAAAGATTGTAATAAGTCCTAGTATAATAAATTTATTATTATTTATAAAGCCTAAAATAAGCAATAAAGAGCATAAAAGATATATTGCGCCAGAACCATATATTATATTAATGCGTTCCATTTGTTTGAATTTTGCCATTATACTATTATTTATTTTAAAATCATTTGAAATAAGATTAATTAATAAGTAGCCAAATAATACAATTAATGTAATTAATAAGGCAGGATTTTTAATGAAAATAAAAATTAAAATAAAAAATAAACCCAATATTATCTGAAATAAATCCCTATTTAATTCAATTTTAATAAATTTATTATTTTGATCTTTTTCTATTTTCTGCTTTTGCATGTGTTTTTTATAATCAATATTTGTTCTTATAAAACCTAAAATAGTTATAACTGGAAATATTTGTAAAAATAAGATTAAAGAATTAATAAAGAAAAGATAAAATAAAGTAAATATTAATGCTATAAAAATATAAATAAAAATGTTTGATTTTTCTGAATAATAAAATGTTGCAATATAAGACAATATTGCAATTATTACAGACAATATTATTAAATAAATAGAATAGGACAATAAAGAAATAACAACAGAAATTAATAACGAAAATATAAAAAATATGATTAGATTTTTTTGTTCCTGTTTAGTTAATGTTTTCTGTTTTTTGTTCTTTATGTTGTATATAAAATAAATAAAAAAAGAAATAGATAAAATAAACAAAAGAAATAAAATAATCAATAAAAATATATTTAATATAATCATAAATACATCGCATAATTTTTATAATTATTATGGCGTAACCCTATTTATTAATCGCGGAAATGGGATTGCATCTCTAATATGATCTAGATTCAAAATCCATTTTATAACGCGTTCAATACCCATCCCAAATCCCGCATGAGGAACTGAACCGTATTTCCTTAAATCAATATACCAGGAATATTTATTTAGATCAAGATTTTTTTCTTTCATTCTTTCAATTAATTCATTTGCATTCCATATTCTCTCGCTTCCACCTATTATTTCACCAAATCCTTTTGGCGCTTGCAAATCAGAACACAGTACAGTTCTTGGATCATCAGGATTTATTGGCATATAAAAGGCTTTTATTTCTTTTGGCCAGTTATAAACAAAAATAGGCTTTTGCTCATCATCTGTTAATAATTTTTCATCCTCAACCCCTAAATCATCGCCCCATTTTTTATCTGCTCCTTTGTTGTTTAAGTTTTCAATTGCCTGCTCATAGCTGATTCTTTTAAATGGAGGTTTTATATTTAATAGATAATTCTTATCAAGATTAAAAAAAATTAGCAAGTCTTCATTGTTTTTTACGAATTCCTGTATAATGTATGAAACAAGATTTTCTTGAAGCTCCATATTCTGCTTATTGTTAAAATATGCAATTTCTGGTTCGAGATGCCAATATTCTGCTAGATGTTTTGTTGTCCTTGATTTTTCAGCCCTGTAAGAAGGCGCAAAAGAATATACTCGCTCCAGTGCAAATATCATTGCTTCTGCATATAATTGGGAGGATTCTGTTAAATATGCCTTTTGATTGAAATAATTTAATTCAAAAAGATTTGCTCCTGTTTCGCCTCCTGCTTGCGTGATTAATGGCGGCGTTATTTCAAAGAAATTATTTTTATCTAGAAATTCCCTTGCATATTTAAAAATATAGGACCGGGCTTTCATTATATTAATCATTTTCTGGCTTCTCAGCCACAGATGCCTGACATCTAAAAGAAATTCAGTGCTTTGATATTCTGTTATTGGAAACTGATTTTCATTATTTGATAATATATTAAAACTTGTCACTGTTAATTCAAATCCTGTTGGAGCTCTTACATCTTTTTTTATTATTCCTGTTACAACAGCACTTGATTCTATAAACGCAGAGTCAAGTTCATTCCATTCCTTTTCTATTAAATTATTTTTATCTGCAACGCATTGAATAGTTCCTGTTGCATCCCTTAAAATAATGAATATTTTTTTGCCGCTGCTTCTCTTTCTATGGATCCATCCTTTTATTATGATCGATTGATTTTTGTCGCTTTTCTTAATTGCTTGATTTATTGATTCTGAATTATCTATTTTTTCAAAAATATTTTGCATTTAATCATATCCTGACTGAATAATAATACAAAGTATTATCATAAGATATATAAAAATATTTATAATTATAACAATAAATATAAGAGTAGGCTGAAATCTCAATAACTATTAAAATTATTTCTTGCATTCCAATACAAATATTGCTGGGCATAACCTGCATATTTCTCCCACTTCTGCATTGCAAATGATTTTAAGATTTTAATATCTGTTTTATTTCCTTTAAAATATATTTTTTCTAAAATTCTTTTTATCCAAATATCTATAGGGAATGCTTCAAGCTTGCCATAACCCATTAGCGCAACGCAGTCTGCTATTTTATTTCCAACGCCATTGACTTGCAATAGTTCCTGAACTATTGTCTCATAATCTTTTTGTTTCAATTTATAAAGGTCTAGATTATTAGTGCAGTAATCAACTGCATTTTTTAAATATTTTGCACGAAAGCCCACACTGCATTTTTTAAAGTCATTTTCTTTTGCATTTAATAAATCATTTAATGCTGGAAAATTTTTGGTTTTGAATTCTGTTTCTGTTCCAAATAATTCAATTAATTTTAATACTGAATTTCTTATATTTCTAATATTGTTATTTTGAGATATTATAAAAACAACAAGAGTTTCCCACGGATCATTTAATGTTATATGCAATCCTTTATATCTGCTTATAGATTCGGCCATAAATGAATCTGTTGAGATTTCATTATAAATCGTCTTCATTGGATCTTTTAGCCTGAACCTGGAGATGAGTTCTTTTTTCGCAAAAATTATATCATCGCTTTTTAGTATAATTTTATTATTTTCTTGCTTTATATTTACTATATGGTTTTTAGCAGTGTATGCTAACTCGTTATTTAAAAAGTCGGCATAAAAACTTAATGGCTGCCCGCTTTCAAAAGAATACTTTAAATTGAAATCATTTACTGTTAGAGTGGTTTTTTCCATTTATTTCATTAAATTGTATTTAAAATATTTTGTAAATTTAATTGTCTGTTATGTATTGAATTAATTCATTGATATTTTTTCTTACTTGTGTTGAATCTTTTATGTCCCTAATTGTAACTGTATTGTCTTGCAGTGTCTGAAAATCAATGGTTATTGAATAATTAATCCCTATTTCATCTGCTTTTGCATATCTTTTTCCTATGCTATTTGATGCACTAAAATATGAAGAAATATTGTTCTTTGATAAAAGTGAAATAATTTGATTTGATTTTTTCAGGATTTTATCGTCTTTCTGCAAAGGAAAGACTGCATAAATATATGGTGAAATATTTTTATTTAGGATTAAAATGTCCCATTCTCTTTTATCTTTATGTAATGAATTAACAAGAATACTCCAAAATAATCGATCAAGGCCAAAACTTATTTCAACAACATGCGGGACAAGTTTTTTGTTGCTGTTTACAATACTCATATCAAGATTTGAATATTTTTCATGATTTTTCAAGTCAAAGTCAGTTCTGTATGAATTTCCAGCAACCTCTTCAAAGTTGCCATCAATCTCTACTTCCAAATCAATATTTGTTTTTGAATAATGTGGAAGTTCATTTGGGAGCATTTGTCTGAACCTGAAATTATTTTGCTTAAAACCTAGATTAAGCATAAACTCCATTTCTTTATAAATAATAAATGCAAATAATTTATTCGGAATTATTTTATTGTTCAATGCATCTTGTATTGTTATTTCATTATATTCAATAGTCTGGGTTTTTGTTTGATCATCTACTGTCAATAAATTTATTTTTTGATTAAGAAATGCAGTATCTATAATATTATTATTTATTTTTAATTCAGTATCTTCAGGATCAAAAAAATATTCCAGCTCCATCTGAGAAAATTCCCTCATTCTTATTAATATATTTCTTGGTGAAATTTCATTTCTGAATGCTTTGCCTATTTGCCCAATACCAATTGGCAATTTCAGCCCATATGCCCTAAAAATTGTTTTGAAATCAAGAAATATGCCTTGTGCAGTCTCTGGCCGCATATATGCTTTAATGCCATTCAATGGACCTACATTTGTTCCTAGCATTAAATTAAATGTTTCTACTTTTGATAGAGAAAGATCATGGCTGCATTTCTGGCACTTTAATTTATTGATTTTAATTAATTCAAACATTTCATTAAAACTTAATTGCTTAATTTTTTGTCTTGTCTCTAGATCATTTTTATGTTCAAAAAATTCTTCTAATAATTTATCAGCTCTGTAAGATGTTTTGCATTCTGCACAGCTAATGATGGGATCTGTAAATGTTTTTAAATGGCCTGATGCTTCAAACACTTTTTCAGGAGCAATTATTGTTGTCTCTATTTCCAAATTTCCAATATCCTCAATAAAAAACTTTCTCCATTGGCTTGCGATTCTCTGCTTAATCCTTGCGCCTATTGGTCCATAGTCATAAAATCCTGACAATTCACCATAAATTTCAAATGAAGGCAGGATTATCCCCCTTCTTATTGCAAGATTTAATATTTTATCTGTTTTTTTTTCCATAAAATCCATAATATCAAATTTGAATTATTCTATTTTTGCGCCTAATTTTAATTCTTTTTCAGGAAAAACCAATGAAATATCAGTTCCATCATCTGCAATCAATAGCATGCCTTTTGATTCAATCCCCATGATCGTCTTTGGTTTTAAATTAGCTATGACCACAACATTTTTATTCAATAAATCTTGTTTTTGGTAGTGGTCTTTTATTCCAGCAATGATTGTTCTTATTTCTGTCCCAATATTGACTTTTAGTATATACATTGGCTTGCTTGAATTTATATCTTGAATTTCTATTATCTTTCCGACAATTAATTCTAATTTCTTAAAATCACTAATATCAATTAAATCCATCAAATCATTTTTTATGAGTTATTTATAAAATATAAATTTTATAATATTTGTATTTATTTGTTAATTAATTGTTTATTATTAATATTAATTTAAATAGTTTTATTATTAATATTAATTTGAATAAAAATTAATGCTTATTAAATGAAATTGAAATGCTAAAAATAATAATATAAGAAGATTTAATGAAAGCAGGCCAAATACTTTTAATATTAATAATAAGTATATTAATTAATTTAGCAGTATTTGCTAATTTTAGTTCTGCTGCAAATCCGTCTTCAAATACATTGATAAATAATATAACAGTATCTCCACTCGGCTTGAACAATACAACATATATATTTTCAAAATTAAATATCAGTATTAATTTGCCAATACCCAAAACAGAAGTTTCAATAGCGCCCACAATAAACAATACTGATGATATTCCAAATACTCAATGCACTACTAAAATTACTTATTCTCAGCAACCCTCTATAAACAAGACAGAAACCATTAGTCAGATAAATAAATCCTTAATAGGTCTTCAGACTGGCATAACAGTTTATTCTTCGCAAAAATATAATGCAACAATTCCAAATTATATCTATGATTTTAATTATACAGTGACAAAGCCAGGCATTTATACAGTTATGGCTTCCTGCCCAACAATTTTATTAAATTATACTTATAATAAAACAAACAATAGCTTTACAGCAACAAATATAAGTTCATTTAATATTTCTGCTGTTGCTTTTAAACAGATAAATGTAAATGAAACCCAGGCAAATATTACACAATATGGTGCACCGATTTTTAATAGTACAGTGATTATGCCAGGTTATGGAACTATTACAATTATTAATAATACTTTATTGGGGCATTGGATTCTTGAAGAATTAAACATATCGAGCAATTCATCACAAAATATTACAACGCATATTTTTGTTTCGAATGCGATAAATGCGCCCATTGGTCCGAGTCAGTCAAATGTTTATTTTATATTTAATCTTAGTGTAAATCCAAATGCAGGTTTCTTTATTAATTTTACTTCGACTGATCTAAGTTATGCAACATCAATTTATGTAGATACAGTAAAAAATAGGTCATGGGTGCCCATTAATAATTATTTTTATTCAGGATCTGATTATTTAAAAATACCGATTCAAAATAATCAAAATAATATTATTGGAATTTTTATGCAGGTTCCAGCTAATATAACCAATATTACAAAAAATTTAAGTTTAAATGCAACAAATACAACAACAATATCTAATATAACAACAACAATACCTGCGACAGTAACAAATATTACAAATACAACAACAATATCTAATATTTCTAATATCTCATCAATTCAAACAACAATACCAGCGACAGTAACAAATATTACAAATACAACAATAGTATACCCAGTCCATAAAAACAATTCCCATTTAGTCATAGTAATTATAATTATTTTGATAATTGCAATTGCTATAATTATTTATTACTATTATAAAATCAGAAAAAATAAAAATAATAATAGGGAATCGCCACCTAAATTTTAAATAAATGATTACTTACTAAAAAAATTGTACTTTAATTTTTATTTATTCTGATAACTTTTTATATAATTCATATGTCTTCATTGCTGTCTTTTCCCATGTAAATGCTTTTGCATATTTAATTGCTTCCTGTGAAACTGGTTTTTGATGATTATATAATTTTAATGCAATATTAGGTATACTTTCAAAATTTGTTTTTATTGCGTATTTTTTGGTTTCTTCAGGTATTTCGCTTTCTTTTAATACTATTACTGGAGTTCCAATGGCAATGCTTTCCAATATTGGAAAACCAAAACCCTCTTTTTTTGATAAATGGAGCAATGCAATGCTTTTGCTTAATTTATTTATAATTTCATCGTCTGTTTTTTTGGCATTATATATAATGTATTTTTCCCGTATCCCTTTGTAAAAAAATTTATTGTTTATTCTTAATTTTTCAAGACTTGTATTTGAATAAATATATAATTTTGCTTCTTTTATTATATTTCTTATGTTTATTATTGATTGTATTAAGGCATCTAAATTTTTATGTTCCTGTTCAATAGATCCTACATAAACAAAATCCTTTCTTTCTTGCTTATATATTTGCTTTTTGATGAATTTATTATTAAGGCCAAAATTTATAACTGCTCCTGGACGTTGCTGCAAATCAAGATCCAGCATATATAATTCAACTTCCCTTTTTGTTAAAGAACTGTTATAAAGACCGAAATCCATTGTATTCCAATTATGTATTGCCCAGCTTTTTTTTATTTTGGCTTTTAATTTCTCTTTAAAATTTGCTGCCAATTCAAGCCTCCGCTTAAAACCCATAGTGTCATGCCATGTTATTAATTTTACTGCTTTTGTTATTGGCATTTTCTTATCTGGGCTCATAAGATGAACAATATTGCCAGTTAGTTTGTTATTGAAATAAAAATTAATTATAAATGTTTCAATAAATTGCGAACTTATTGAATTAGGCATTATATTAAATTTAGAATATAAATTAGAATAAGAAAAAGTATTTATTTTATCTTTTTTGGATTTTATTTTTAATAAATTAATATATAATTCATAAGAATATCTGTCTATTCCGTCCCTTAATTTATTTTCAAAGTCATAGCCCAATAAATTAATTTGTATCAAATCATCAAATTAAATTTATAATTTTATGTTATTGACCAATATGCAGTTTTTTGTTATAGCATAATTTTTATTGTGTTTATGTAAATTTTTACCTAATAAGCTGCAGATGGATTGCTGGAACTATTATTTTTTTTGTTGCATTCATTATTTTTAACTCGATAACATATGCAGATCCTCTTTTTTCTATTACTTTTCCGACTTTGCCTTTATATCTGGGATGTGGAATATTTTTTGCATTTATTCTAGGGACTAATGCAACTTTATCTCCAGTATTAAATTCTTTTATAGTTGAATCAACACTTAGCATTGATTTTTTGAAATGTCTTGACAAATTTCTTGTCCTTTTAGATAATGTTCCATTTGATTTTTGCATATTTTATCACCAATTTTTCATTTAATTGTTTTGATTTTGGCTTTTTAATAATATAATTAATAATACCTAATTATTTTAGCCTGATATCTTGATATAATTAAATTAATTTTGATTTGTACTGTTTAATAAATAGGTTAAATCTTTCATTTCCCTGCAATTCAAGAATAATCCTGTTTCTTATAAATTCAGGTATTTTTTTTAATCCTATTCTTTGTTCAAGATCATCGAAGCTTTCAAATTTCTTTATTTCCCTTTGCCTTAATATTTCAATAAGATATTTCTTTCCAATACCTGGAATTAAATCCAGACTGTGCTGTCTTATATTTAAAGGGCCGGCAGTGTTAAATAAATTAATAAATTTTTTTTCATTGGTTTTGATGATTAAATCAATAATTATTGATAATTCTCTTTTTGATGTTTCGGTTAAATCATCATAAGTGGTTCTATTTTTTATTATGGCAATTTTGTCTCTTTCATTTTTTCCTATATATACTCTTTCGCCTAGATTTAATATGGCATTTGGCTTTGGAACTGCTTCTAATAGTGTGAATTTTTCTTCGCCTAATAATTGAACAAGTGGCTCTGATTTATTAGAAAAAGACTTTCCAGTGGGCATAAAATCAAGTACGAATGCAAATTCTTCTTTATCAAATTGTTGCAGTTGTTGGGGGTAATACATATGCTCACTTTCATTTAGACACTTATTTAATTATATTTAAAATACTTTCTATTTGTTTATCATCAAGGGTTTTACCAGAATATGCCAGTATCTGTCTCAAAAGCATTTCATTTTTTGGCAGTATGTCTAATATTTTTATGATTAATATTTCATCTAAAAACTTCAAATCTTCAAGATTTTGCTTTAATTTCTTGAATTTTTCTGCGGGGATTGCAAATTTAGTTGCATGCTTTAATGCTGAATCCTGTTCATATGTTAGTTCTTTGTTTTCCTCTTTTCTTTTATTTAAAATTTGCAATGCTTCTGTTATTGATATTGGGCCTTTATCTTTTGCTGATTTTCCAATCATAATACCACTATAAATAATATTATTTATATATATAAACTACAAATAAAAATATAAATAAATATTAAAAAATAAAAAAATTAATTATTTTATTTATAAATAGAATCTAAATAATAAATAATTGATTTAATATTTAAAAAATAGAATTAAAAACCTTTTTAATTATTTAATTTATAATGATACTATGGACCCAAAGGAAACATATCAAAAAGTGCTTAAAGAGGTCAAAAAACATATTGCAGGAAAAGAAGATGTAATTGAACTTATGTTTATTGCAATTGTTGCAAATGGGCATGCTTTGCTAGAAGGTGTTCCAGGAGTTGCAAAAACAACAATGACTAAAGTAATTGCAGATGCAATAAGCTCTGAATTTACAAGAGTACAGTGCATGTATGATTTAAATATAAAAGATGTAATTGGTTATTCTTATTTAGATGAAAATAATAATATTGCATTAAAAAAAGGTCCTATTTTTACTAATTTACTGCTTATAGATGAGCTTAATAGAGCACCACCGACTACAACAACCTCCCTGCTTGAAGCACTGGAAGAAAAAATGGTAACAATAGGAAACCAGACATTGGACTTGAAAAAACCATTTATTGCATTTGCAACACAAAACCCATTAAATATTGAGGGTACAATACCGCTGCCAAAAGTTCTTACTGACCGTTTTCTTATTAGAATTGCAGTTACTTATCCTTCAATGGAAGAGGAGCAGGAAATGCTGAGAATAAAAGAACATGAACAGCATATTAAAACAGAAAAAGTAATAAATATTGATGAAATATTGGAACTGCAAAAAATGGTTGAAAGCATTAATATTAGTGATGATATTATCCAGTATATTACAAGACTTGTAAATGAAACCAGGAATAATATTCATATAGTAATGGGCGGAAGCCCAAGAGCAGAAATCAGTTTTATGAATGCAGGAAAAGCAAAGGCCCTGATAGAGGGAAGAAAAGACGTAACAATAGATGATATTAAATTTTTAGCAAGACCTGTTTTAAGCCATAGGATTGTTGTAAGATCAACCGGAGGACTTGGGGTAAATGGCATAATTGATGGGATAATAGCAAGCGTTCATTGAAAATGATTATTAAAAAAAGAATAATTATTAATTTAAAATAATATTATAAAATTAAATTAAAAAAATATAGTTTATTTTTTTTTAAAACTAGGGAATAGGATATTTAAAATTAGCTTTTAAAATCGGGCTCAGGGGGATTTGGACCCCCGACCTACTGGTTAAGAGCCAGCCGCTCTAACCATACTGAGCTATGAGCCCATATATCTTATTTTTATTTTATATTACATTTCTTTTTATTTTTGATACATAATCTTATTTAATGCTTTGTTTATTCTTTTGGTATATTTTGGATTGCATGCGACCAAAAGCCTGATTTTATTTTCAAAAATACCTTCCAATGCCTTGATTAATGGAGAGACTGAATCAAGATTCCCTAATAATTTTTTATTTCTATCTAAGACATAAATATCTTCTTTTTCTGGTTTATACTCTGAAAAACTTATTACATAATCATTATTGCTTATATTTAAATTTTCAATTGCATTTATAATTTCCTGGATATTTATTTTTAATTTTCTTTTATCAAATTCGCTTGAAAAAACTCTTTTGAATAATTTTCTCTCTTTTATTTTTTTTATTAATTCAGAATTTGGCAGATTTAATAATAAATTAAATACCTGGTCATCAGTTCCAGTTGTTAATAGATTTATGTCAATTTGCTTATTTTCCAGTGCAGTATCATAGGCTTTTCTAAACATCTGGTCTGCAATCAATGTTGTGTGATGCAGGTAGACGGATGAAAACATAAAATACCTTGCCAAAAGCATTGATTCTACTCCTGTTATCCCCCCTTCAAATACTGCCAAGGTATTTTTAAACATTGCTAATTTTGACTTTATCCTATTATAATCAATAACACCATATGCAACTCCAGTATATCTTGAATCTCTCATTAAATAATCAATTCTATCAGATCCAATAGAACTTGAAATAATATTCCCTTTTGTTTTGCCTTTTAAAAAATTTAGGACTTTGCTTAAAGACATTGTTGAATTAGATATAATATCTTTTATTTCTGTTTTCTTGATCATGTCTATGCTTATATCTTCATGGGTTTTATTTAAATATTTTTTCAATGCAAAATCTGACTGATGGGAAAATGGCGCATGTCCAATATCATGCAAAAGAGCTGCGCAATAAAGCTCTTCAATATCTTCATTAAAAATATTTTTTGTGATTTCCTTTGTTATTTGCATAGTTCCTAGGGAATGCTCAAATCTTGTATTATTTGCACCAGGATAGACAAGATAGCTGAAGCCTAATTGTTTTATAAATCGCAGTCTTTGCATATATTTTGTGTCTATTATTTTTAATTCAGCATCTGACAATTCAATTGAACCCAAAATTGCATCTCGGATATGCATTTTATCATATATTATAAAAATTTATAAAATAAAACATAAATATTTTCTTTTTTCTGCATTATAAAATTGGCGACAAGGACTACCCTGATGGTCATTTTGTAAATGCACATATATAAGCATTAGCGGAGCCCGCCACTGTATCAGCAACGAGCCATCGCCAAAAGATAAATATGAAAATAATATCAAAAATAAAAAATATAATACCTTCTATAATTCCGGAGGTTGGTTTTAAATGCAAACAATTTGGCCACTGGCAGATTTTAGAATTTTATAACAGGAACGTACATCTCAGCTTCACTCATTCCACCATGTACTCCACTTTGGCTATATGATGAATTTGCCCACCATTTTTTCTTGCCAGGATAAAGGTAATAGAAAAAGTTGCGACCAATTCCTATCATAGTATAATTTCCAAAACGGTATTCAAATCCTTTTTTCACTTTTGTGCCGCCAAATATACCAGATTTTATCAAATCATCGCTTTTGAACAACAATGCTTTTTTTCCATATGTGGCTTCGAAAAATTGCTCAAACTTGTCCTCTTTTCCTTCAATTACATCAAGGAAATAATATCTGTATGAACCCCATGGTGGCATGGTAAGAAATTCTGAGATTTTGTCATTCGATTCTACTGCTATTATGTCTTCAGATCTCAGTGTCATGTGGCCATGATCTGATGTTATTAGAACTTTATATCCAGTTTCCTTTGCTATCGGAAATATATTATTTGATATTAAACTAATTAGTGATTGGACTAGAATCTCAGCTTCATACGAATCTGGAGAATAAGCATGTAAAAGTTTATCTATGGCTTCTACATATACATATACGAACTCGTAACTACCTTCCTTCATTGTCTTTCCAACCTTTGCGATCATATCTTCGAAATAAATATACGGAATTATCGTTTGCTTCGAAAACGTCGCAGAGCAATATGCAGATCTTTTTAGGTTTTCTGGGATTAATACAACCATTTTATTGTTTTTGGCTACGTCATTGATCAATTTTGGTTCTTGGAATACATAAGACATCTTTGTTTCATCTAATTTCGAACTTGGATCTGAGGCCGGAGCATATGCCATTGTATTTACTATAGTGTTGAATTCCTTTACTGGCATTGAATCTCCAACAACAGCATGTTCGGAAACGGTCATGCCACTATCAAAAGATGTAAGTACAACAGGGGTTAGTGATGGAAAGATTGTCTTTGTTGTTTTTATTTCCATTTTTCCTATTGCAGTCTTAAGGCCAGCATTCTTCTCAAGTACTCTGTTTAATAGATCTGAACCAAGTGCATCTAAAACTATCAGCACTCTCTTTTGAGATATACTTTTCTCCTTATCAGAGCTAAATTCTTTAATTGAATTCAGATTGCTATCTATGTAATCTGGCAGAATAAGCCCATTTTCGTCCAGAATTTTTATTGCATCCATCAAATCACCATCCATTTATTATCATAATCTTGTTACCAAGCGATAGCTTTCAATTTCAAACCCTATGTTTTTCCATACTTTCGTACCTAAGCGTATTTGCCCTGATTGATCCTATATTAGCAAATTTTACACCTTTATTCCTGAACCAATCAAGCATAGCCTTGAAAAGCAGGCAGGTTCATTACAAATTATTTGAAATTTGTAATATAATACAAATCTTTTTAAATGTGTATTGCATATGGTTTCTGATTTCTGCTCTTGGGCTTCTGATCTAAATCAAATTACTGAGAAATTATAAATTTCCAGCAGCCTTGATATCTTGGCAAATCCTCTTATTTAGTAATGGACTAGGTGGGAATCGAACCCACACTTCCCACATTTTTCATTTGCTTATATATTGCGAATGTGATGTCTTACCATTAGACCACTAGCCCATTTTTGTTTTTAAATATTTTTTATCTGCTGAATATTTTTTATCTGCTGAATATTTTTTATCTGCTGAATTATTAATTATTAATAGTTTTATTAAGTATTATTTTTTAATATTTTATTAATTTGTTTTATAATATATTAATAATAATTTAAAATAATAGTGAATATTTTGATGAACGAAAAAATAATAAATTTTGCATCTAAATTATTTAAACAATATTATTCGAACTCTTTTATTAAAATAGATAAAATAGAACAAAAAGAATTTGGATTTGGAGATTTTAATAATAAAATTTCTTTTAGGCATTTTTCCTTTAAAAATATTAATGAATTTAATTCTTATGCAATTTCCAAAGCACCTGCATATATATCATTTTCATCAGCATATTATAAAAATCCTTCTGCAAGACCGATGAAAAATAAGGTATGGCTTGGATCTGATCTAATTTTTGATTTGGATGCAAATGATCTTGATTTATCCTGCATTAAAATACATGGCAATTCCTGGGTCTGTAAAAATTGCTTTGATAATATTAAAAACGAAACAATAAAGCTTATTGAGGATTTTTTAATTCCTGATTTTGGATTTTCAAAAAATGAATTGAAAATTAATTTCAGTGGAAACAGGGGCTATCATGTGCATGTTTTAAATAAGGCAGTTGCTGAACTGGATTCAGATGCAAGAAAGCAGATCAGCAATTATATTAAGGCTGATAATATTGATCTGGAAATATTTTTTCCTACTTTGAATAAAAGAGGGCCGCTGATCGGACCAAAGCCTGATGAATTTGGATGGGGCGGAAAATTAGCTAAAACAATGATAAGTTTATTAAATAAAAACATTGAAGAATTAATTAATTTGGGGATTGAAAAACAGATTGCAAAAAAGCTGATTAAAAATAAGGCTGAGGTTATTTTTGGCATAACAACAGGAAACTGGGATAAGATAAGCATTCCGAAAAAAAGTGAATTTTGGAAAGAAATATTGAAAAAAATAGCAATAAAACAAAGCAATTCAATAGATAAAAATGTAACAAATGACATTCATCACTTAATCCGGGTGCCTGATACGCTTCATGGAGAAACAGGACTGATTGCAAAAACAATATCTTTAAATGACTTTGATAAATTTGATCCTATGAATGACGCAATTGCATTTGATAATGGCCAAAAAATAAAAATCCATGTACAAAATTCACCGAAATTTTACATGAAAAATATAGAATTTGGGCCTTTTGACAATGAGGATATTGAAATTCCATTATATGCAGGATTGTATTTATTATTAAAAAATGTTGGAAATCTGAGAGACTGAATGGGAACAAAATTCATTTAAAAAGAATTATAATATGCTCTAATTTTTAACAAGGAATAAATATTTTTGCTGCAATAATATATAATTGCATTTTCAAAGATAAGCCAAAACTTTGTTTGCTAGGTACTGGATTTTAGTAAATTTGCTGGGAAATGTGATAGAAAAGTATATATATAAGGAATGATATATAGTATTACTGTTTTTATAGGATAATAATAAAAAATTAAAAAGAAAAATCAGATTAATAAATGCAGGGATGGCAGAGTTTGGTCAAATGCGATAGACTCAAGATCTATTGGCTTAGGCCTGCGAGAGTTCAAATATTAGAATAAATCTCTCTCCCTGCAAAAAGGTGTATTGAATGGCAAAAAACAACAAACAAACCAAAAAAATGACTAAAAAAAATAATAAAAAGGAGAAAAGAGTTCAAATACATAGAAAAACAAAAAAAAATAAATTATTTAATATTCCTAATTATGCTCAAAAAGAAGAATTTACAAGCTCTGCTGCTTGCGCATTAATGGTTTTAGGATATTTAAATAAAAAGACACAAATGAAGAAAGAAAATGAATTTAAGATATGGCGCGAAACAGTAAGCGGCAGTGTATGGCATGGTTCAAGATATGGATTAGCATATGCACTGGCAAAAAGAGGCGCAAGACCAGAAATAATAACAAACACAGCAGATGAAGGCTTTGAAAGAAGAATAGCAGTTTATGAAGGAATAAATATTAATACATTAAGCGCATCATTTAATGAGATAAAAAACAAAACAAGAGACCTTAATATAAAAGAATCAGTGCTTCAGAATATTGATTTAGGTAAAATAAAGGAACAGATAAACAATAACAGAATACCGATTGTTCTTGTTAATGCAAATGAATTAAATCCATACATGGAAAAATCGCCACACTGGGTCGTTGTAAAAGGGTATGACAATGATTCAATTTACATAAATGACCCTTATCAGGACAATACAGTAGTAATGACACAGGATTTATTTAAAAAAATGCTGGGATATGAAAATAATATCCATATTATTTCAGTAAACGCAAGAAAATTCAATAAATAAATTTTTTATTAAAAAATAATAATAATATTAAAAACAAATGGTGAATAAAATGGCTGAAAACAAAAAAATAAAAAAAGAGAATAAAAATGAGGATGAAAAAGAACATTCATGTTGTGGCTGCAAGAAAAAATCAAAAAAATAAAAAAATAATGTTAGGGTTTTTTGTTATTTATTTTTGATTTAATTGGGTTGTTGGTGAAGTATTAAATAGAAATAAACAATATATAAATTAAATTAAAGCATTTAATATTTCATTGGTTTTTCTTATTCTTCCTATTCTTTTCAATACAAAGTTTACTGCATTATCATGTGCTGCTTTTGACCTGTCTGTAATTGCGTCTTCTGCAAATATCTGCTGGTATCCAAATTCATATGCAAATCTTGCTGTGCTTTCAACACCATATGTTGTTGCTATTCCGCAGAGAACAATTGTATTAATATCGCGCCTTCTAAGCTGAAGATCAAGATCTGTTCCATAAAATGCACCCCATTGTTTTTTTGTTATTATGCAGTCAAGAATCTTTCGGGCCAAGTTCTGGCGCAAAATCAGCCCAGTCTTTGGGCAATTCATGAAATTGCTGCATTGACTGGTCATCAGATATTGTTTTTAGTCTATCAATGTCAGAGCTCATTACATGAACTAGAAAAACTGGCATGTTGTTCGCTCTAAATGCATTGGCAAGATTTGCTGCATTTTTAATAATGCTTTGCGATGAATATGGTTCAGTTGGCATTGATGCTATTCCTTTTTGCAGATCTATTACAACAAGAGCAGTATGTTTTTTGTCTATTTTTAAGTCATTTTTGCTTCATTATCCATTTCATCATTGCACATAAAATTAAGCATTTATAAATATTATTATATTTATAAAATATTTAAAATATACTGTTAGCATTAAAAACAGAAATAGAAAATTTTGCCTGGGTTTCCAGGCAAAATAAAACATAAAATATAAAAACAAAAAAATAAAAAACTGCAATTGCTACTTTTTATTCACTTTCCTGCTACAAAACTTTTTCTAAAAGTTTTATTTTGCTGCTGCTGCGTACAAGTCTTCAATGAATTTGTTTGCTGCTGCTGTTGTTTGTGATGCTGAATAACCTGCTACTAATATTCTGTTTGATCCATATGCCTGCACTACTCCTGATGACACATTCAAGTCAGCATTTGTTACATTATATGCTGTTTGGACTTGTTTGCTCAATGAGTTGACATATCCTGATCCAACTAATATTAAGTTGCTGCTTGGGTTTAATGATGATGCATTATCAAGAAGCACTAATGGGTTTGTTGACAAGTTTGACAATAACACTACTTGTTCAGCATTTGACACTGAAGGCACTGCTGTTAAATTGCTTATTCCTGATATTGAAACAGTATTGCTTAATGTAACTGATGCATTAACGCTTGATATTGTTGCATTTGGAAGACCCATGCTTGACAAACTTTGTCCAACTTTAAATGGACCATATGTTTTGTATGTTTTTGTTACTGTTACATTTGATGGAGCAACTAAGAATGACAGCATGTCAACTGCTTTTGCCAAATTCAATGCAATAGCTGATTGTCCAATTGATGTTATTTGACTTCCTCTTTCAGTTATAAATCCTTGTGCTGCATTAACATTGTTAGGTTGTGTTGATATGTATGTCAAGTTATTTAATACACCTATACCTACTTGGTTGTTGGCTATTGCTGTTTCATTTAATTGGAATGCTGTTGATGCACTTGTGCCAACTGAGGAGTTTGCAATACCAAATGCAATTACATCATTGCTTGATACTGAACCTGGAACTGGGTATTCTGTTATTGAATAGTTAAAGTATTGTTGCTGGGATTTATATGCAGGTACATTAGTTATTGAGTTTGTTTCCACAAGATCAAATGCTTCTGGTGTTTGTCCATTGTACTGATTGTACATGACATTTGCTGATGCTGTTGTAAGGTTGTAGTTTTTGCCATTTGTGTTTGCATAAGTTACTACTGGTGATGTAATTGGTGTTAATACTGCATAAGTTAAACCATTGGCAGTAGCAACATTCACTAAACCAGCAGATAAAACATTTCCAGATACTATAAAGTTTCCTGATGTAATAACATTATCGCTTACGCCGCTAGGAGCATTTGTTACAAATACAGAAACTGATGATATTCCTGGAACTGATTTGCTTAATGTTATATTTGTTACATTGTCAAAAAATAATGTATTTTCAGTTAGTCCATTTGCAGTTCCATTGAAAATGAATCCTTTGCTAACAGGCTGCTTATTTAAGAATCCAGATACTGTTACTGTTAATTGATTTGTTTTTGATATGTAATTGCCTGCATTTGCATTAACTGCTACACCAACTAATTGGGCAGCTGCATTTGCAGTGCTTGCTTGTATTGCATTATATTCTTTTAATTGATATGGTATTAAGTTATAAACAACTGTTTTTGAATTCTGTCCGCCATAGGAAAATGCATTTGGTATTGATGAACTAACACTTAATACTTGCATTGGTTCTGAAATTGCTGTATCATTTATTGTTGTTGGTGATGGAGAACTTTGTTGAAAACTAGAAGTGCCTGATATAGTGTTATATGTAGTTACTGAATTTGATGATGATCCTCCTGAATTTGCATATGCTATTGCACTTGATGATGAAGTTGTAATTGATACTGGATCATATGAAACTCCTGTTGAGTTTATAAATGATAATTTATATACTGCTGGATCTGTTATGAATGAAAAGCTTTGACCAGGCAATAAGTTCTGTGATGCTTTTGTGCCACCATATAAAATAATGCTGTATAATTCATTTGCTTTTGCTGATGATGCAGTTGATGTTCTATTTATCCATAATAATTTTGTATACCAGTTTGGATCTCTTGTTTGGTTAAACACTGATCCACTTGATACATTCATTATTCCTGAATATAATTCAATATTTGCAAATTTTTGGTATGAATACAATCCAGCAAATGTGCTTAGTACATTAACTACTAATTTTGTTCCTGATATATTATATGTTTCATATCCTGGTGCTTGTGAAGTTGTTTTTACTAATTGTCCATTATGATATATGTTCAATGCTGCAGGGCTTGTTCCATTTTTAGGCTGTCCTAAATCAGTTAATTGAACTGTGAAATTGCCTCCTGAAACATTTTTTCCAACATAAACTGTTGTTGCTGGTGTTAATGATGATGCTAATTCCAATTTACCTCCTGATACTGCAGTTGATGTGCTAGTAGTAGATGCTGATGGAACGCCAGTTGCCTTTATTATTGTATAACTTTGTCCTAATAATGAAATTGTTGCATTGTTCATTGTGTTTGAAGTTGTGTTAACAGGCAGATTATTATTAAATACTACCTGGTATGCGCCATTTGCATCCATTAATGATAATGATTTTGATTTTTGGTTGTAAACAGGTGCACCCATTAGCCATAAATATTCTGATTCACTGTAATTTCCAGAATTTATTAATAAATTATTTAAATTTGAATGTGTTACTCTTAATATATTATCCCCATTGGAATTTGTAAATGAAGAGAATGATAATCCGCCGCCATTTGTTGATGCTGAAATTGTTGTATTTATTGCGCTTGATGTTCCTGTTGTAACATATGGGCTGAATACTGGAGATTTTGAAGTATCATATGCTGCATTGTAATAAGCATCTCCTGATGTATAATCCTTTAGTGATTTTGTTGCACTTACTGGTCCAACTTTTACTGCTCTGTTCAATACTGATCCAATTAATGTTGTAAATGAAAAAGTTCCTGCTGGGCCTGATGTCACGCCTGATGCATTAATATAAACAGCTTGGTTTGATAATGAATACTGGGAAGGCGATACTGTTGCGTGCAGAACTTTTGCTGCTTCTGTCTGGTTAACAGATGCTGTTACTGGAACGCTTGTATAAGCAAGGTTTCCAATTGCTGCTGCAATGTTTGCTGCTGCAACTCCGTCGCTTGGCTTTGCTCCAGAACCTACAACAACTTGAACTACTGGTTGTCCACTATTGCTGATTATTGGGATACTTTGGAATGAAACTGAACCTGCGAATGCAAGTCCTACTCCTAATAATGTTGCTCCTGCCACAACGGCAGCTATTTTCTTTGTATTCATACTTTTCATTTTACCACATTTTTAATATTTTTTTCAATTTTAATTTCTATATGTTATGTAAAACATAAGTATTTAAATGCTTGTGTTTGAATAATAATTTTTTTATAAAAAAACTTTTATATTTCGTTATTTGTCTAATTTAATATTCACTATTAACGGAACTCATACTCGAAATTGAATTTTTGCATTATTTTGAATAAAATTAGAATAAATAAAAAAATGCAATTATATATTATTGCAGGCTTTGTTTTATGTATAGGCTATCAGCAGTTCAGTTATTTCATTATTTGTTTTATGTATAGGCTCTATCAGCAGTTCAGTTATTTCATTATTTCTATTATATTATACTAATATATAATATATAATAAAGTGACATCGACATCGACATCATTTGATATCCTCCCACCTGCAAGCAGTGTGGGGTTCCTCTGCAGCTATTTGCTGCAAAGCATGCTGCTCCTGATTCAGTAACGCAAATTGCAATCCATGTTGGACTGCAAAGGCCGCATCTTCAGACGCGTTTCTTTGGGGGTATCCCTTAGGTCTTTTAAGTATGTTTATTGATGCATTGATATCTCTGTCCCTCTGCAATTCGCATCTATTGCAGATATATGTTTTCTTCAAAAGTGGCGATTTTAGGATAAAAGTCAGTCATATTAATAAAGTATAAATATCTAAACATTTAATATAATATGCGATATTATGGAAAAAACAATTAATCATTCCACTGGAAGAGAAAATAAATTAAACATCCCAAAAATCAATGCTGTTATGCGTTTAGGCAATGCAGAATACAAATATAATTCTTGGATATTTTCATCAAAATCCCAGCACATAAAGGCAGATGATCATAACTCATATATTGTTAAATTCAAAAACAATCCGCAAGGTACGCGCATTTTAGCCAATGAGCTTGTTGCAAGCAGCATTGCCAAATTAATTAATGTTCCTTGCCCTGAATTTTCAATAATAAATGTTAATGCAGGATTAGTTGACTATATCAATAAAATTAACAGCACAAATTTTGCTCCAGGAAATCAGTTTGCAAGCAGGTATCTGCCTTCAAAAGACATGTTATCTAATGAAATTAGCAATGCATCCAATATTTACGATTGGTCAAAGGTCATTATATTTGAAAACTTGATTCAAAATCAGGATTTTGATAAAAAGCATATTTTGCTTTATATAGACAAAAAGGATAAAAAAATGAAATTTTGCGTAATAGATCATGGATGCGCTTTCAAGAACCAAAACTGGACTGCATTAAAACCAAAAAATATTCAAAATAATATTGAGAATTTATTATATAATAATAATTTAAAGTATATAAGATCAATCAAATCAGCAAAAAAGAATATTCTTAATAGAATTTTCAATAATATTACTGATACATTTAAACTGAAACAGAATGAAATAAAAGAAATAATTAATATTCCAGTTCTGGATGAATGGGGTATTGATTCAAATCAAAAAGAAGCTATGGCATTGTATATGCTGTCATTTTCAAGAAATACTACAAAACTTATTGAAATGCTTAGAAGAATAGTGTGAGCAAATGACAGATTCAAAAAACAAAATCAAGAGCAGCAAATATAGAGAATATGATAAATATGAAGATTACATTATAAAAAAACTAGATAGTGAATTCAGCC
>JAJZMY010000010.1 GCA_021848125.1 Microcaldota archaeon | reverse complement strand
AAAAAGCAATGCAAATATTGAACTGATTTTTACATGCGATGAAGAAATAGGATCTGATGACGGATTGAAATGGCTTATTAAAAATAAGCGAAAAGAATTGAAAAGCAATTCAATTATTGTGCTTGATTGTGAAGATAAAATTACAATAGGCGCCAGCGGTGTTTCATCAGGAAAAATAACTATAAAGGGAAAGGAGGTTCATGCAGGATTTCCATTCCTTGGAAAAAATGCAATTGAACTTTCATTGCCATTTTTAGAAGAATTAAATAGGTTCCAAAAAATTATAGATCAGAAATCTAAATATTACGGCGACAAATCAAGAAAAATTTACAATAGGTTCAGCATCACTATGATAAATTCAGGAATAAAAGAAAATCTAATACCAGGCATGCTGGAGGCAAGATTTGATTTGCGGAGCAATCCTGAAACAGATCTGAATATTTTAATGAATAAATTCAAAAATTATTTCAATTCAATAAAAAATAAGTATAAGATAAATGCAGAATTAAAATTTTTAGAATTTCATAATGGATATGTTGCGGATATGAACTCAAAAATCATAAAAAAATTAATTGAAACTGCAAAACAAAAAAAAGTCTATGCAAGCTTCGGGGGCTTGGATGCATCATTCTTTAATCAAGTTGGTATTCCAACAGTCTGCTATGGGGCGCAAAATATGAGCATACATAAATCAAATGAATATGTTGACATTAATAAAATAAGTAAAATTAAAAAACAATTATTTAAGATATTGGAAAATTTTTAAATATGCAAAACAATTGGTTAAGCGAACTGCACCTTCATTACGAAATGGGACTTTCTGGTCGCAGAATCAAAATGTTTTTACATCTGCAAAATTTATCTGCATTTTATCTTCAACAGGTGTTTCATTTATGTCAATCCTGGTATATACTTTAAATGAATACATTAATACAACAACACTAACAAGAGAACTGATTATCACGTATAAGGAAAATATGTTGCTGGAATTCAGATAAACATATGAAAAGAATAAAATACTGAAAATACCAGACACTAGACTTATTAGATAGCTCTTTTTTAGTTTGATTAAAATCAGCAAACCAGAAATAAATTGAAATGAGACCAGTATTGCAGTTACAAAAAAGAGCAAATAACTGAAATTAATAAAATGCGATGCGTAATAAACTCCATTTATAATCAATTTGCCAAGGATTAATCTAATTTCGTAGTTAGAATAATAAATAAAAATAAGAAAATTAGTTAAAAATGCAATAATAGATATATAACTTAGATTACTGTATTCTATAAGATTTGTTTCAGTTGCTTCTTTTGATACTTTGTCTATATCAGAAATGCAGTAATACTCATTTTTATATTTAATTATATCCTCAAAGCAGAAGGGCTTCTGGCAATAATTACATATTGCATATGCATCTCTCCAAGGATGTATAAAGCAATGCAATCCTTTTGCATTATTTCTGCTTTTGTTTAAATCTGATTCCTCATTTTCAATTTTCTTGTTTTCTGTTTTATTCATTAACGGCTTATTAATTTTTTCCTTATTTTCATCATTACTTTTATTGGTTTTGCTCTCTGCCATGTCTTTAAATATTAATAAATCATCAAATTCAGACATAATAAACAATTAATTTATTTTTAATAAATATTATATATTTAATCTTTATATATTATTTAAATAATCTTTATTTTAATAAATTAAGCAATAAACAATTAAATTTATTTGTTTATAATATTTATTTAATCTTTTTATTGAATATGGACAAATTATAAATAAAAATAAGGTTTATTTAAAATTTTATTTAAAATAATAAATTTATAATTTTATTTTAAATTTAAATAAATAATATAATAATGTGAGATTATGAGTTTATACAAACAAGTAAAGCAGACATTTATTTCTGAATACAAGAATAAATCAGATCAGTTGAAAGAAAGAATAATTAAATGGAATACTGAATCACCAGTAATAAAAATAAATAACCCTACAAATATTGCAAGAGCAAGAGAGCTTGGTTATAAAGCAAAAGAAGGTATAATTGTAGTTAGAGTAAAAATAAGAAAGGGAAAAAGGAAAAGACAGCAGGCAGACAGCGGCAGAAAACCTTCAAAAAGCGGGAGATTTTTTTCAATGCAGAAATCATTGCAATCAATCAGCGAGGAAAGAGCAGCAAAAAAATTTTCAAATTATGAAGTATTGAATTCATACTATGTCGGACAGACAGGTATGGAAAAATTTTATGAAGTAATTTTAATGGACAGGAATAATCCTGTTCTTATAAATGATAAAATTTATTCAAATATTATTTCTCAAAAAAATAGAGTATCAAGAGGCTTGACAAGCTCAGGAAAAAAACATAGAGGCCTGCGCGCATAAATTAGGAATATTTTATGAAATATCTTGTAACAGTATCTAGAAATTTTAAAAAAAATGCATACAATCAAATTCAAAATCTGTTTAAGAAACAAGTAATTTTAAGACGAGGAAAAAAAAGCATAGACCAATTAATCAGTTATGCTACATTCAAAGGTTTTAATAAAATATTAATACTTGATAATACAAAAAACAAAAATACAATAAGAATTAATATTATTAAGATAAAGTTAAATGACCCAAACAATAATTTTAAATGGCATTATCAATATTATGATTTAAATGAAAATAAAAAATTATATATTAAGGATAAAAATACCAAAAATAAATGACTCAGTTAATTATCTGCAAATACTTGACAAAACCAAAAAATATAAAAGAAGTTCAATAAAAATAAATGAGAACAAAGAGTATATAACAATATTAATCAATGCAGTAGATGTCAGTGCATTAAGAGGATCTGTCAATGCAATATTAAAGGAAATCCAAATTATCAAAAAAATAAATTTATTACATTAATTTTTATATATTTATTAATAATATTATTAATAAATAATTACAAATATTTAAATATTTTTAACTTAAATTTCAATATCTATATTTAGTTATGCCTTATTAAAAAAAATTTAAAATTATAAAGTTCCAAATTCTATTATTATATTATTTTATAATATTTATAAAAGTGCAATACAATGACAAAAGGTTCATTACAATACTGGCCAAGAAAAAGGGCAAGGAAAAGGCTGCCGAGAATCAGAAGTTATAATAATCATGGTTCTGAAAACTGTTTTTCAAATATTATAGGTTATAAAGTTGGAATGCGGCAGTTAACCCTTATTGACGATTCACAGTCTTCATCAAAAGGACTTGAAGTAAATAAAGCATGCACATTTGTTGAAATTCCAAAATTAGAAGTATATGGCCTGCGTTTTTATAAAAAAGACAATATTACAAATTATTCGAACACATATCAGGAAATTCATAACCAGGCAATATGCCAAAATAATTTAAACATGAAAAAAATCAAAATAAATGAAACAAAAATAAATGAATTTAAACAAAAATTAAATGAATTTTCAGATATTAGTGCATTGCTGGTTGCATATCCAGGCACTATTTCAATCGGTCAGCATAAGGTTGTGAAATTTGAAGCAAAGATAGTTGGAAAAAACATCCAGCAAAAGTTTGATTTTGCTGCGAATTTTTTTGGAAAAGAAATAAAAGCATCAGATATATTCAAAAATGGAGAGTTTATTGATGTGACTTCTATTTCAAAAGGAAAGGGGTGGCAGGGCGCAATAAAAAGACACGGTGTTTCAAGATTGAATCATAAAGCAACGCAAAAAACAAGGCATGTTGGAGTTCTTGGTTCTTTTGGAATCGGCAGGGTTTTATATTCAGTGCCCCATTCGGGCCAGCTGGGCTTTAATTACAGAACTGAATACAGCAAAAGAATTTTAAAAATTGCAAATGATAAAATAGAGACAAATTCAGGATTTTTAAATTATGGCAATATTAAAAATGAGTATATAATTATTGAGGGATCAGTACCAGGTCCTGTAAAAAGACTTGTAAGGATACGAAAAACAATGAGGAATAAGAACATGAGGGAAATAAAAGAGCCGAAAATAAATCAATTAATAATGAATTAAAAGTGAACTAAGATGGATATTAATATATTTGACTTGAATGGCAAAATATCAGGAAAACTGGAATTGCCAGAAATATTTAATGAGCCAGTAAGGCAGGATTTGATATTAAGGGCAGTGCTGTCTGAAAATAGTTTTAAATTGCAGCCACAGGGATCATATAGGTTTGCTGGAATGGAGACATCAGCAGTTTATGTTGGAAGAATGAATGCATACAGAACAGGAAGGCACATGGGTATTGCAATCAGGCCAAGAGAAAAACTTGGAGGCGGTGTGCAAGGAAAAGTAAAAAGAATCCCATCAACAAGAAAGGGGAGAAGAGCCCACCCGCATAAAACAGAAAAAATACTGGCTGAAAAAATCAACAAAAAAGAATACCAAAGGGGAATAATAAGCGCGATTGCAGACACATTAAATTTTGGAAACGGAAAAATCCAGAATTTGCCAATAATTGTAAATGACAGTATTGAATCATTATCAAAAACAAAAGATGTGTTAAAATTATTCAATGCTTTAAATCTGCATCAATATCTGGAAACAAAAGTTAGGATAAGAAAGGGAATAAGAAGATCTTCAAAACAAAGGCAGTATAAAAAAACTGCATTGATTATTGTAAAAAATAATTCAAGCATTTTAAAAGCAGCAGGAAATATTGCAGGGCTTGATGTGTGCACAACAAAATCCATTTCTGCAAATCTGCTGGCACCAGGAGGCAATTCAAACAGATTAGTAATTTGGAGTGAAAGCGCAATAAAAAATATTGAAGAAGATATAAAAATATTAAAAATTAATAAATAACTAGCAAATTTAAACAATAAAATATATTTATGTGATTAAAATGGCAATATTAAAATATCCATTAGCAACTGAAAAAGCAATCAAACTTATTGATTATGAAAATGTTATTACTTACATTGTTGATAACAGAGCAACAAAAACTCAAATCAAAAAAGAATTTGAAAAATTATTCAATGTAAAAGTAAGAAAAATAAGAACAGCAAATACGCCGACAAACCTTAAAAAGGCATTCTTGAAATTAGCGCCTGAATATAAAGCAACAGATATTTCCGAAAAATTGAAAATAATCTGATTAATGTTGCAAAAATAAGAAATAGACAGCAATAATAAAATCTTAGGAAAAAATCCAAAAATTAAAATAAGAAAAAATAAAACTCATACATGATAAAATGGGGAAAAAATTAAAAATGCAAAGAAGAGGAAAAGGATCCAATGCTTATACAAAGCTCCCTGGAACCTATGACCTAAATGTTAATTATAAAAATACAAAAACCCAGATAATAGGGACTGTTACCAATTTATTTAACCATACTGGGCATTCAGGAGTTTTAATGGAAGTAGTTTATGATGATTTTTCAAAAGACTGCTTGCTTGCGCCGGAGGGAATCAAAATCAATGACAAGATTTATATTAATAAAAATATTTTCAGCCTTGGAAGCGTATTAAAATTATCTGACATACCAGAAGGAATTCCAATATACAATATTGAATTAAGGCCTGGGGACGGAGGAAAATACGTGAGATCTGGAGGCAGCGCAGCTTATATAATAATGCATAGCGACAATGAGACAAAGCTAGTATTGCCTTCAAAAGCAACAATTTCACTAAGCAATCAATGCAGAGCGCAATTAGGCGTTGTTTCAAACGGCGGAAGAACTGACCAGGTATTGGTGAAGGCAGGCAAAAATTTTTATATTAAGCACGCTACAAATAAATTATGGCCTACATACAGGGGTGTTAAGTCAAATCCAGTTGACCATCCTTTTGGCGGAAAACAGCATCATAAAGGAAAAGGCAGCATGACATCAAGAAATGCGCCGCCAGGAAGAAAAGTCGGGCATATTGCCGCAAGAAGAACTGGAAGAAGGAAAAAATAGATGATTGAATGATTGATAAAAAAATTTTAAAAGGCAAAACTGCAACAGAATTAAGTGCAATATCGAGCCAGGATTTTATAAACCTTGTAAAATCAAGGCAAAGGCGTGCAATTAAAAGAAACGGCCTTGAATATAAATTATTAAAACAAAAGGTAGAAAAATACAAGCAGAATAAGATTAATAAATTAATCAAAACCGAGTGCAGGGAGGCAGTAATTCTTCCGGCATGGATTGGACTGAAATTCGGAGTTCATAATGGAAAAGAATTCCAGCAAATAGAAATACTGCCGGAAATGATCGGCCATAGATTAGGCGAATTTGCATTTACAACCAAGCGCGTTGTTCATTCTGCTCCAGGAATCGGCGCAACCCGCAGCAGCAAGGCAATATCCAACAAATAGTGTGAATTAAATGAAGTATTCTTTTAATAGAGATAAAAAAGATCTGGTGTTTGCATATAAAAAGGACATTAATGCTAGTTTTAAGGATCTGACAATTGTCTGCAATGCAATAAGATACAGATCAGCAAATAATGCACTGCATATACTTGATAATGTAATTAATGAATCAATGCCAATATATTATAATAGATTTAACAAGGGAATGGGATCAAGGCATGAACTTCATGGCAGAAAAGGAAGATGGCCGAAAAAATGTGCAAAAATAATCAAAAATATATTGTTGAGCACAATGGCAAATGCTGAAAATAAGGGATATGATCCTGATTCAATGTTTGTTATTCACTCTGCAGCAAACAAGACAAATATCATTGAAAGAAGCCCGTCAAAAGGAATCTTATTCATAAGCGGAGGATATGGATATGCAGCAAGAAGGAGAAGCGACTTGGAGCTTGCAAAAGTTGAAATAGGCATTGGAAATGAGTCTTCACAAGGATTGAGCAAAAAAATGATTGACAAAATAAAATATTTTAAAACAAAGGCAGAAAAATCAGGAGTTCAGAAACTAGAAACAAAAAAAGAAAAACCATTAATTAAAAGCAAAAATAAAGAAAAGAAAGAAAATAAAGAAGAATCTGCCAGACCAATAAAAGCAGAAAACTCCAATAAGGCCAATGGCAATGTGAAAGAAAAACCTGAACATAATTTATTATTAGAAAATAATAAAAAAGAAAAAATAAAGGATGAAAAAAAGACAGAGAAGCAGAAAGAAGATGGGCAGAAAAACAATAATGCTGAAAAAATCAACAACAAGTGATATATTGATAGAAAGAAAATTTATAGAAGACTCGATAATAAAATATAATATTTCAAAATATTTAGGCACTGCATTGACAAGCGCTGGATTTTCCAGTGTTGAAATACAAAAAACCCCAATGCTGACACGAATAATTATTCATGTACTAAACCCCGGCAGAGTTATTGGAAGGGGCGGAAGAACGCTTGATATTCTAACAGAAACTATTAAAAAGAAATTTAATGTTGAAAATCCTCAGATAAATATTGTTAAAATTGAAAACAGGATGTTGGATCCAATGATTGTTGCAAAAAACATTGCAAACAAATTCGAGCGGGGATTAAATACAAGAAAAATAATCCAGCAAACATTGAAAAGCATTTTTGAAAATGGCGCAATCGGCGCTGAAATTGTTGTGAGTGGAAAGCTTGCAGCAAAAGGAGCGCGGGGAAAAACACTAAGGAAAAGCATTGGCTATTTGCCAAAGGCAGGGGATGTAACAAAGCTTGTAAATTATGGCATGGCAACAGCATATCCAAAATATGGCGCAATCGGAGTAAAAGTAAAAATAGTGCCTTTTGGAACAGTATTTCCAGATAGAAAGATCAGAAAATTGGAGATTCCAAAACAAATTCTGAAAAGTTAATTGAAAATATTATTTAATTATAACCCTATAAGAATTAAATATTTTTTATATTATTTGTTATATATTTTTAAATTTATATTTTAATATATATTTTTATATATTGTTTTATAAATATTTAAATTAATAAATATAATATATGATTTTATGATGCCTTCAAAACTTAAAAAGGATAAAATATGGGCAATGAGAAAAATAATAACAAGGCCGAATTATGCAGTTATTGAGCTCCTTCTTCAGAAATCTCCAATCTCAACAAGAGAATTATACGCAATACTAGAAAAAAAATTTACAAGAAAAACACTAATAATAAGCCTGAGGGATTTGTCCATAGAACTGAATATAATTCAGCCAACGCATATCAGAACTGAGAAGGGATTTAGCTTTGGTTATAATATAAACCCGAAAATAAAAGAAATAATCAGATCAGTACAAAAAGATTCAAAAATAATAGAGGATTTAAACAGCAAGGAAAAGTAAGTACTGAAAAGTTATAATTAGGAATAATAGAGGCCTGGCTTGCTCTGTCTTATATTAATTAATTTGACACGTTAAAAATTTACAAAGAAAAATATGATAATATGCTTATTTCATGCTCGACTGCAAGAAAAATACTAAAGGAATCAGGAGCTGAAAGAATTAATAAAGATGCAGTAATAGAATTTCAGAAATACATCAATACAATCAGTTTTGAAAAGGCAAAAAAATCAGTTCTTCTTGCAAAGCATGCAAAAAGAAAAACAATAGGAGTTTCTGATATTAAACTGGCAGTCAAATAATTAATTAGGGATATATATGGAAAAACAAGTTGAAAATAAAGCAGAACTAAAAAAGATTTTAGAGGATAAAGAAAAAGCATTTGAAGAAATTAGAAAACTTGCATGGGATATTTATATTGAAGAAAGAAAATCAGCATT
>JAJZMY010000039.1 GCA_021848125.1 Microcaldota archaeon | reverse complement strand
TTAATGCAAAAAAGGTATATTCTATAGATAATGGCCTTTCAAATGCAAATTCTACATCATTCTCTTCAGATTTAGGAAGAATGTTAGAGAATTCTGTATTCTTGCATCTCCGCAGGAGACATAAAAATATTTTTTACTTCAGAGAAAAAGGAGAATGTGATTTCTTAGTAAGCGAACAAAATAAAATAAAGATAGCAATACAGGTGTCGTATAAGTTAGATGAAGAAAACAAAGAAAGAGAGATTGACGGACTTCTTGAGGCTATTAAAAAGTTTAATTTAAGAGAGGGCTTAATACTTACATTTAACCAGGAAGATAAATTTGAGATTGATGGCAAACATATAATAATAAAACCTGTTTGGAAATGGATGCTGGAGCATTAGACTACATTCTTTATATAGAATTTATTGTTAAGTTTCATCAAACCAGCAGCAGAGTATGATTAAAATCCTGCCATTGCCAGCCTTTCTCGCAGTATTATAGCCAAATAAACAGTGGCATCCTCTCATGTTAGAAGTATTTGACGTACAGATACTGCACCATCAATTCTATTGCATAACAGAAGCTTTATTGCACCAATAAAATTACAGGTCTTTCCTCATGCCCTTCCAAAAATACCAGATATTAAACCGAAATCCTTTTCTATTTTGTCTATCAAAATTATACTGTCTAAACGCAGTATTGTATTTATCATTAATGAAGAATACACAACACTGCCTTAAAGGTTTTTTGAATAAAATGAAAATCCAGATAATTAATGTGGAGAAGTTAAGTTAAATAATTTAATAATGATTTGATGAAAACAAAAGAATTGGAATTAAAAGATCATGTAATTGTTTGTGGATACGGGATTGTTGGCGAAAAAATTGTCGACAGTCTTAAAGAATACAATATTGATTTTATTGTAATAGAATTTGATGAAAATAAAGCAGAAAAGCTCAAGAAATACGGATACAATTATATTAATGGGGATGCAACAAAATCAAAAAATCTAAAAGACGCTAATATTAAAAATGCAAAAGCAATTGCAGTTGTAATGGATGATGAGGCGAAAAATCTGTTTGCAATACTAACTGCTCGGGATTTGAACAAGAATATTTTTATTGCAACAAGAACAAATGATGTTATTTTAAGGGATAAATTTGTTGAGGCAGGCGCAAATTATGTAATAATGCCCCAGAAAATTGCAAGCAAAGAAATTATTGAAGAAATTTTACAGGATAATGTCAGTTGATTTGTTATTTTGAATATTTTAAAAATATGCAGAATAAAAATTTATATTGGCTATAAAATATTGTTTATAATATTAAATATATTATTATTAATTGGCTGAGAAATTGGTTAAGATAGAGCAGGATCATCAAATAAATATAACATTTAATCTGGTTTTTTTATTTTTAACAATAACAATTATTATAGGGCTAGTTTCTTTCCATGAATTCTTTTTAATATCCCATAATAAATTCACAGCAGGCTATATAACGCTAACAACAATGTTTGATGCAATTGAACCAAGTAATGTGAGCATTAATATAATAAATATTATGAATTTTGATTTTTTTGAATTATTCAGTGTTTTAATAATTGACGGGCTGACAAAAATAGTAATAATAGGATTTATAATGGCAAGCTTTATTAATTTGTTTACAAGCATTAATATCAAGTCAAGATTAAACATGCTCAATATCAAGAAATTAAAAAATCACATAATAATATGCGGATTTTCAATGCTTGGAGAGGAATTATCAAATGAATTTAAGCTGAAAAAAATCCCATTTGTTATAATAGATAAGGATCCATTAAAAATTGAAATGCTTAATGATTTAAATTATTTGACAGTTTTAGGCGATTTTACAGAGGATGGCATATTAATCAAGGCAGGCGTAATGAATACAAAATATATTGTATTTGCAACAAAGCATGATTATTATAATTTATTGGGATTGATTGCAGTTAAAAATTTAAATAAAAATATTAAAGTGATTTCAAGAGCAACTGATCATCAGACTATCAAAAGGCTAGAGGATGTATTAATTGGCAAATATATAATACCAGAAGAAGCAGGTGGCACTGAAATAGGCAAGAAGATATTGAGCATGCTTGATAAACCAGGCAGGAAATAAAGCTTTTAAAAAAAAGCTTTATCAAAAAGAAAATAAAAATAAAGCTTTTTAAAAAAGCTTTGGCAAACTGAAAAGTTTGCAAAATTTAGCAACTTTGTTGCTAAATTTTCATCAAAAAATCAAAAAATAAGCAATGGTAATATGGAACTTAACCAGAAATTAATTAAATTAAATACTATTTTCTACTTTATAATAATCTTATTTTTAATCTCAATTATAATCTCAGTTTATTCTGGCCTTAATCCAATGATTGCAATCATATGGAATATTTTAACATCTCTTAATATTAGCTATAATTTGTCAGCAAAGTATTTTGAAACCCCTTATATATTAATTGCGACTGGGATTGACATGATTGTCTTTGGCGGTTTGACAGTTCTTCTTGCAACATGGTTCTTTAGCTTCCTGAAAAATGTCAACTTGAAAAGAAGACTGATGATCTTTAAAATAAATAAGCTTAAAAACCATATAATTATAGTGCCTTTTAACAGAGATATAACCTCGCTTTTGGAAGACCTGGACAAATTGAAAAAAGATTATGTTATAATTGCAGACACATCAAAAGAATTAAAAAACCTTGACAAAGAAAAACGATTGTATGTTGTTGGAAAAATCAATTCAAAGGAAATTTTTGAAGTGGCAGGAATTATGAGGGCAAAATATTTAATTGCATACAGCTATATTGATCTTGAAAACATTTTAACAATTGTCACTGCAAAATCAATGAACCCAAACTTAAAAGTAATTGTAAGAGTAAATGAAGAAGAAAATATTCCAAAAATCAGCAAAACAAATGCCAATAAAATAATTATTCCTGATATTTCTGCTGGAAATAAAATTGCAAATCAAATAACAAGCAAAATATATAAAATAATGCAAGAAGAACCTGAAAATTTATAATTATAATTCATAAATTTTTGAATTCGTGCTAATTTATGAATTTATGTATTAAAACAAAATATTAAAAATTACAATTCATAATATTTATTAAGGTGGTAGGTGGGCAGCTTACCGAAAGGAGGAAGCTCCTCTCATATGAATATAGAAAGCTCAAGGCTTAAATCTAGAGCAGAAACGATACTAGAATAATATAAAACAATGACGCCACGAGTTGTATTATAATAGATGAAACGGCTAGATAATATATAATGATTATGCAAGGCATATTGCCGCTCAGTCGAATGCTGCTTAAAACAAAAAGAGGGCTACGGCCTACCACTTTTTTTTTAAAACACTGAATAAATGATTTCCTATAATATGAGAAATGATAAAAAATAAATATTAGTAGATTTTTTCTGCTATGTTTTTAATTTGATCTACTGCTTTTTTGATTTCAATAATATTATTCAGATCTATTTGTTTGCCTGCAGACTCAAAAGCAGCAGCATGCGGATGCCCGCCGCCATGCATTGCTTTTGCAATCAGTATGCATTCAGGCCCTCTGCTTCTTAAATGAAAAACATTAGTAGCAGAATTATAAAAAATAGATAAATCTGACTTTGTTTTGTCCAGAATATAGCTGCAGGCAAATGAAGCCTGAAGATTTTTGCTAAATCCTATTGCAAATTTATAATTTTTAACATTGAATGTTGAAATAGTTTTATTCAATATCTTTAAATTCAGTTTTGATGCTTTTAAATATTTTTTATAAGCATTATTAATAAATTCATTTTCTAATTCCTGGCCTGCAATATAATTTGCCAATTTTTTTAAGTTAATATCTCTGTTTTTATTTGAGCAGATATTATTTATTACATAAGCCATTTTTATTATTATTTCCTGCCTGCTTTTCTGTCTTGCCCTTAAATTAAAGTCGCCGATATGAATAATATCTGCCAGATTATCGCCAAATTTGTCCTTTTTGCATAATAAACTATATGCAAGTTCTGTTGCGCAATTTATCTTATTTTCCTTGCAGATTAAAAAATCAATCCTTTCTGAAATTTTCTGCACTGAATTATTACTCCATTCATGATGGTCAAGCCAGATTATTGTGTTTTTATTTTTTTTGAGGTGCGCAAATATTTCAATAAAATCAGGCAATAAATCTTCGTTCATGCCTATATCTAATATAATAATTATGCTGTTTTTTAAATTTTGCATTTTGCTTTTTAAATTTTGCACTTCTTTTTTCTTATAATCAATGAAAAATAAATTTTCTATATTTTTTCCATATGTTTTTATTAATATTGCAGCGCTTCCGATTCCATCAAAGTCAGCCATATGTGTTACAATATTTATTTTATTTTTAATTAATAGAGCATAAAACTTGGGAAAAAAATTTAAATTTTTAATTTTACTGGGATTTATTTTAATAATTTTATTCTTTTTGCTATTAAATAAATTATCAGCAAGAAAAACATATTTGTTATTTTCCATTTTTTCACTATGAGTTTTGGTTTGTGGTATTATTTATATAAATTTGTTAACAAAGAATTAAATAAAATAATAAATAAAAAGAGTATATAAATATTTATTAGTTATGGAGTTATTCTCTTTCTATCTCTTGGAAATAAAGATGCTTCCCGGATATTTTTTATATTGCATATTTTCATTGTCAGCCTTTCAAGGCCTATGCTCCATCCTGCATGCGGAGGTGCGCCGCATCCCATTGCATTGACATAAAATTCAAAATTTTCAATATTCATATTCCTTTGTTTAAGTGATTTTATCAAAATATTTTTTTTATGAATACGTTGCGCTCCACTTGAAATTTCAAGCCCTCTGTAAATAAGATCAAAACTATTGCATAATTCTTCATTGTCTTTATTTGGCATTGAATAAAAGGCCCTGATTTTATATGGGAAATCCTTGATAATAACAGCTTCGCCAAATAGTTTATAAACCTCCTTTTCAATTTCCCTGTTCAAATCATCGCCAAAATTTATTTTGATCCCATTTGAATTCAGCTTTTCAATCATTTTAGAATATGAAATTATATTTATTTTTGGCATTTCTAATTTCGAATTTAGAATCTCAAGATCTTTTTGATTTTTTATTTTTACATCTTTTAAAATATCTAAGAACACACTGCTTAGCAGTTCAATTGCATCATTATAATCAACAAATCCCATTTCAATATCCATTTGTGTTATTTCAGCCAAATGAAAAGAAGTATTTGATTTTTCTGCCCGAAAAACCGGAGAGATAATAAAGATTTTGTCCATTCCGCCTATAACAGCAAGCTGCTTGTATAACTGCGGCGACTGGGCAAGATATGCTTTTTTTTCAAAATATTTGACACTGAACAGATCAGCGCCGCCTTCTGTTGCCTCTTCAACAATGCATGGTGTTCTTATTTCATTGAATTTTTTTTCAATTAATGAATTTCTAAATGAATTCAAAATTACCGACTGGATATTAAAAACAGCATTTGTTTCAGTTCTTCTTAAATCAATATACCTAAAATCAAGCCTTGTATCAAGCTCTGCATCAACTTTTCCAGTTACTTCAAATGGGATTTTTGACTCCAATGGATTTAAATTTATTATTTTGTTGGGAATTATTTCAAATCCTTTTTTAGCTGTCTTGCTTGATTTTAAAACACCACTGATTTGAATTACGCTTTCCTTCGGAAGCTTCATCTGGTCTATTATTTTTTTGTCTGTAACATTGGATTTGCCGATTACTTGAACAATACCTGTTTTATCTCTTAAAATAAGAAAAATAATATTTCCAAGTTCCCTTACTTCATGCACCCAGCCAGCCAATATAACTTCTTTGTTATTTAAGGAATCATTTAATTCTTCAATAAAATAAGTTCTTAACATGCAATCTAATACTTGTAAAATAAAATAATAAAATTCAAATGAATTTTATAAATTTATTAAAATATAAAAATAAAACTTTTTAAAAAAAGTTTTATCAAAAAAAGAAAAATAAAAAATAAGCCTAATTATGGTTTTGCAAGAACTATTTGTATTGCACTGACTTTCGATGTTGTGCCATCTTCATTACTAATTTCTTCAGAAGAGGTTTTTATTGACACTTCTTTTGTATTAGGCAAAAATCTATTAACAACAATTTCTTTGACATCAACTGCTCTTGAAATTGCATTGCCCCGTGCCTTTATTGTTACTTCCTTCATTCCATTGTTAAACTGAGTAACAACTGCCAGTACATAATTCATTGCAGGTTTTTTTCCTACATAAACTATATTTTCTTCGTTCCTATTTTTTTGGATCTGATTTTCTTGTTCATTTTCTGACATTTTATTCACCGCTTATTTTTAAATATTATTGATTTTTTAGTATATTTACTGATAAAATTTAATTAATTATATTAATTAGTAAAAATTTATTAAATAATAATTCTATAAAAAGAATATTTAAATATTTCTTTTATTTATTATTTTTATTATTTATTATTTTTTATTTATTATTTTATTACTCATTTGTTTGGATGCTAAAGCGCAAGCATATCTTTTATTATGGCCTTTATTTTGTTTATGCGATAATCTTCTAGTTTTCCTACATATAAAATGAGCTTTACTGTTCCAGGGAAATTCTTTGATTTTCCTACTTGTTTCTGAAGATATTGGATATTAAACCGAAATCCTTTTCTATTTTCTCTATCAAGATTATACTGCCTTAAAGGTTTTTTTTGAATAAAAAGAAAATTCAGATAAATTCAATACACTAAAATTAATACAAATATTTATATTTTTAATTTTATATCCTTTATTAAATATTTTAAATTTAATTTCAAAATGAAAATCATGCGATTTAATAATAATAATAATAATAATTGCAAATGCAATGAATTTAAAAATAAAATATTTAACAAGCAAAGCAAAAAAGCGCAGAATGCAATTGAATTTCTTTCAACATATGCATGGGCATTTATTGTAATTGCACTTGTTTTGGTTGTTCTGTCTTTTTTTATCAACAGGCCTCTTACTTCAAATCTCAGCTCAACATGCACAATCACACCATCATTTCCTTGCACTGATACACTGCTTTCATCATATAATTCAACAAAGCCTATTACATTTCAGATTCTATTCACTAATGATTTCGGTTCGCAAATCCAGGGAACATCTATTTTATTTCCAGGAAATGCAATTAATGTTTCATTAAGTAATATTGGACAAAATGGAACAAATGCATATAAAGGAAACTGCTATCCAAATTTTGCTACTTATGGCTCAAGAGTTTTATGCAGTATTGCAATTCCAGGTAAATTAGAACCAAGTAAAGGGACAATGACAAATGCTCATTTTTCAATTGCTTATAAATTCTGCAATGGTAAAACAATACAAAGCTGTACATCAGGTTTATATAATGTAATTGGTTATTCAAGTCAAAATTTTGCGCAACCAATTAAGTTTAATATTATACATTTTATAATTAATTCACCAGGAACAAATAGTTCAGAAACATCATTAAATGGTGTTTTATATAAAAAAAATACATCAGTATTTCTTTTATCTGGAAAGTATTCCTTGTTTCCAGTTCTTCCAAATAATTATAAATTTTTGAATTGGAATGTAAATGGAACATCTGCAATCAGTCCGTCTAATTCAGTTGCAAATGCAAGTTTAAGTTTAAATGCAAATGCAACACTTACTTATTATGCATTGTCATTGGCAAAGCCAATGCTTACAATTCAATATGGAAATCAAATGCCAGAACATGAAATAAATAATATTACATTAAGAAGTAATGGAAGCATAGAGATTTTGGCAAATGGGAATGCAATTGCAACAGGAACAAATTCAATTGTTTTTAATGCAAATTCTTTAAATGTAGGAAATTACAATATCACAGGGTTTAATGAAAATACAACTGTTTATTCAAATAAAATAAATTTAACAGTTTATGCATTACCAACAAGTATTGAATATTTTGTTCCAATTACACTTACAAATTCCCAAACATCTCAAACTCCAGCATTATATCAATTTCCATGGGGTTTATCTGTTTCTCAATTATCATCTTATGGAGTTGCGGGAAATGCTCAAAATATTGAATTCTTTTATGCAAACGGCACAATAATACCTTCTTGGCTGGAATATTTAAATACAAGCGATGGCTCGCCGAATAATTATACGAAGGGTTTTTTAAAATTTAATAATAGCTTGCCAGCGCCTTTGACTTCAATAATAATTTACATGGGCATTGCTTCTAAATCAACTAATCTTCTCAATAATATTAACAATGGCGAAGCTCCCCAGCTTTCTACAACTTATGCACAGTACGACGACGGTGCGAATGTATTTCCAATATTTTATCAGAACTTTGCAGGAACTTCATTAAATAGTATATGGCATACATATGGAAGCCCAACAATATCAGTAAATAATGGCTTAACATTAGGCGGATCTGGTAATTCATATCTTGCTGCTGGCTCATTTTCAAGTGGAGATTTTATGATATATCAAAAAGAAACATCATCATCGAATAGTTTGGACTATGGAGTAATGTTGGATTATAATTATTCATCAAATACTGGCTATTTAATAAGAAGTTCTGGTTTAGATGGAACTAATAATGTTACTTGGTGGAATGATAATAATAATGCATTTTCATTATTGGGGCTATTACACTTTAGTGACAACATAGCTAATCAAGTAGCACTAGAAGAACAAGATTATGTATATAATAATAGTGGTGGGACTGCATGGTGGAATCGCAATTCAGAGTTTGGGCTATATCAAGTTCCTGGTTCAAGCAATGCATATAATAAAGGCTCTGTTGGTTTTCGCATTGGTACAACTGGTGCGCAGATATACGAGCAA
>JAJZMY010000002.1 GCA_021848125.1 Microcaldota archaeon | reverse complement strand
ATCTTACGGTTATTTTGATTGAGGCTGTTGAAAATTTAATTATACAGAAGAATTTTGATTTTATCTTTGTAATAATAAATTGGCGACAAGGACGACCCTGATGGTCATTTTATAAAATCATAAAGAATTTTATAAAATTATAAAGAAAATAAAAAATATAATACCTTCTATAATTCCGGAGGTTGGTTTCAAATGCAAACAATTTGGCCATTGGTATGGAAATGGCAGAATGTATGGAAAACAATTTTTAGAGCTGCAAAATAATTTCAGCGTATATTTTTTAAGTTTATTGTTCATTATATTTTATTGAAATTGTTTGAATGAAAATTTAAGATTTTCAACAGTAATTTAGTAAATAATAAATGGTGGAATTTTGCCTGGAATTTTTGCAAAGAAAAAAGTAAATAAAAAACAAGCACAGCAGAATAATGCTAATGTTAACAATGTAAATAATACAGGAACAAACAAAAAAAATAATGAAAATACTAATGACTCAATAATTTCAAATGTAAAATCACTTACTGAATTTTTTTACATAAAAAACGTGCCGTCATATGGCAATAACTTTTTCTTTACAATTGGAGTTTATTTGCTTGAAATATTTGGCATTCTTGCAATTACTGGAATCATTATGCTGGTATTTGGGCCATATTGGTGGAACCTTACCAACATAGGAACTTTTGTCCAGAGCATACATCTATGGGCAGCAGAAGCATTTGTTAGCTTGATATTTATTCATTTATTTGTTAATCTTTCAACCTCGGCATACAAGAAAAAAAAGCTTGTCTGGGTAATAGGATCACTTGTCCTTTTTCTTGTCTTGCTTGAATTTGCATTTGGAGTCGGGGTAAATGGAAATTTCATTTCTCAATGGAATGCCAAAGCTGGAGCTGATCTCTGGAATGGGCTTGGCCTTGGATACTGGATAAATCCATTAAACGCAGGTGCTGTATTTGGCTGGCATATTGCTATTATACCCCTATTGCTTGTAATATTACTATTAGTTCATTATCTGCTTGTCAAACAAAAAGGACTAAATACGCCTTATAGAAAAGATATTCCATACAGTATAGTAGCAGCAGATCATAAAAAAATGTACAAAAGAATGATTTATGTGTTTGTTATAATACTTGTTTTTGCAGTCTTATTCAGAGTACCATATATACCTCCATTAACAATACAAACCATAGCTCATAATTATCCGAATGTTATGGCAATAACATTGCTTAAGGAATTTAATTTTTCATCGCCAACTGCAACATATTTTGACACTATTGACCCATATGCTTTTAGTACAAGAAATATATATGTAACAATTCCTTATGACAAATATGTGAATTTAACTAATACTGCAAATAAGGAAAATATAGTTCTTGCAGAAAATGCATCAGTGCAAAATACAACAATAAATCAGGCATTTGATTATTTTGAATCTAATAATTCTATTGCAAATGCATTAAATTCTACAAATCCGTTAGTTGTTGTTGCAGCTGATCTTGTTCAGATGGCAAATACAGGTGTTTATGAACCTGTGCTTCAAAGTGAATCAAGCAGCAATCTTAATTATACTTTTACAATACGCTTTTTAAGCGATACAAGAATACTTCAAAAAGAAGCGAGCTTATATGGTTTAAGAACATCACAATTGGGCATGCTGAAAGTTGGAACTTATTCAATTGAGAATTTTGGATCTTATTGGCTGATACCTTACAATTCAATGGAAATAATTACAAAGAATATTTCATGGTGGGGCGATTTGGAAAACGGGCTTGTTGCCACTATTGCATTTTTAATATTTATGTTTTTGCCATATATTGCTTATTTGCGCGATATTCCTGACAAATTAAAACTTTATAAACTCTTTTGGAATAGATTCACAATTCCAGAACTCAAGAAAAAAAATAAAAGATAAAAATATAAACAATAAATAAAATATATAAAACAATTAAAAAATCAATAAAAATAGGGTTAAACATGTCATATGAAACAATTGTTGAAATATCAACATTTATTTTTTTCATACTTAGCGCAGTTCTTTCGTTTTATCTGACAAAAAAATATGTTGCAAGGAAAGAAAAATCTTATTTATTCTGGAGCATTGGAATGTGGATATTCAGTATTGCAGATTTTCTTGAATTAATATTTGCATTTAATATATATTCTCAATTGCTCGCCAAATCTTATTTATTTTTAGTTGCAATACTTACAAACATACTTGCAATTGGCTCGATAGAGCTTGTAAAATCCAATAAGATAAAAAAAATATACTTTCTTTATTCTGCATTAACTATTGCATTCTTATTTTACATCACTTCAATAAGCAGCATTGGCAATATTGTTGTTAATTTTGTAGTTACTGGTATGGTGCCAATAAATATTATTGTAGTTTCATCATTAATCACATTTCCAGCAATGATTGTTCTTATTGGTGTTTCAGCAATAGGATATATGAGAACAAAGAGAAAAAACTTGCTTTGGATAATACTTGGCGTGCTTATAGTTGGCATTGGCGGTACATTATATATTGCTGCATTTCCTGCATTTCTTTATTATGTTGAATTCATCGGCCTTGTAATGCTATGGCTAGGGTTCTTTGATTTGAATATTATAAAAAAACATAAAACAAAACATTTGCATAAATAAAAAATCAATTAATTTTATTTTAAGTCTGATTTTTCATTTTCAAATAATAAAATCCAAATTTATATGTTGAATAAGAACTTGTTTTAATTGCAGTTAAATTATAATCTTTCGTGGCATTTTTACAGAAATTCGAATACGATGTATAGCACCAGTATCCATAATCAACAACAATGCAGGAATACTGCTTTGACAGATTTGACGTATAATTAATATTAGCTAAATTTGTGAACTGGATCGATGTTTTATTATTAAGGGAAAATAATGTTGGATCAAAGGTAAATACCAGGCATTTGGCTGGAATTAAATAGCTATTATTATAAACAAAATTCTGATAATATCTTGCTGGTTCTGAACTTAAATAATTAGGATTTGAACTTGATGAAAGCTTCGGCAGTATATTATACAGTGAATAAAAAACAATTAAAAATATTGCCAAATAAATTAAGAATATTGATAGCTTTTCTATATGAGCTATTTTGCTTTTTTTATAAGACTTTGCAATAAACTTTTTTAAAATTCTGATGAAATCTTTAAAAATAAATATAATACAAAAAATACAAAATCCTGCAAAAATGCTTGCAGGCGCAATTAAACTCAGCATAAATCGCCAGTCAGAGCCGAACGTGACCGCGCCTGCATAAAAAGAAGTGTATAGAACAAATAAACTTGAAAACCAAATTAAAAGAGCAGAGAACTCTCTTTTTTTATATATAAACATGAATATTGCGCCAATTATTGAAAAAACAGTAAATGACACTGGCTCATATATGCCTTGAACAGATAGCACATTAAACCAGAAATATATATTAACGCATATATTCATTTTAAAATACAGAAAACTAAATTTTGAATTTGTAAAAATTGTCTGGCTTGGATTGCATGTATTCTGCAGACTAACATGCTGCGATCCAAAAGGCGCGAATTCTAATTGATTATATGCAAAGAACAATGAAGGAAATATTGCGATTACTAAAAATATAATTAAGAAATCATTTTTGCTACTGGTTTTAAATAAAGATACCAGTCTTTTTGAATTATTTTTTATTGATGAAAAAAGATTTTTATCATCTAATATAATATACATTAACGGAATAAGCAGTAAGTAAAATACTGCATCTATTTTCATATAGCTGAGCAGAGCCAGGGAAAAGGCAAATGCTGAAAATGTTTTGATATTTTTTTGTTTTATAAAAATCAGCATAAAAAAAATCGCAATTAAGGAATAGGCCATCATTTCCAAATCAGATGTTGTCGGCTGAGCCCAGACTAGCAATGTTGGTGTAAGGGCAAAGATCAATGAAGAAAAAAATGATGCTTCAAAATTTTTAAATAATAAAAATGAAATTAGAAAAACAAAAAATATACTTATTAGTGCTATAGCCAATTGAGTATAATAGCCTGTTATTTGATTAATACCAAATAATGCAAAACCAATTGCCAAATTAAATGATGTTCCTATCGGCTCATGAAAAAACTGGGCAGAAAAACAAGTATATGGTGTGCCATAATTGCACATTACTGCTTCCCCTGTATGCAACAAATATAAAGCCATTGACTGATAAATAACATCGTCAAAAAATATCCTTTGCGTCTGCCTTGCAAAACTAAACTCAAGCAAAAGAAAAATCAGCACAATCAGAACAATAAATAAAATATAAATTTTTTTAAAATGCAGTGACCTGAATACTTTTAAAATATCTTTAAATGAAAAAATTGCTGATATTATTAAACCAAAAAAGGAAATCAGAATGCCAATTAAAAATAAATATTCCTGGTTACTTGTTTGATTTAAATTTAGGAAATTTAATAAATTAAATAATACTGTCAGCATTATCCCACATTTTTAATTTTAGTAAATTAATTATAAGAATCAATCATAAAAAATTAAGTAAATATATATTTTATACAAATGATTTTAAATATTCAATAATTTTTTATAATAATATGCTTCATTTTATTCCATTTTCAGTTATAGTCATTATTATTGTATTTATTTTAATAGCTGTTAGGCAAATAGGAAAATTTAGGGTTAAAATATGGCAAGCAGTGCTTGCTGGTGCAATTGCTGTAATCATTACAGGCCAGATTTCAATACCTGCTGCACTTCCTTATATTAATTTAACAGTAATAATTTATTTAATTGCGATTTTTATACTTGGAGGAGCTTTAACTGAAAGCAATTATATTCATTATATTTTTTATAAAATTTTTAAGCATGCAAAATCAGTTAATAAACTTATTTTTTTAGTAATATTTTCAATGGGATTTTCATCAATGTTTTTATTGAATGATACCCTTGCAGTTATAGGAGCTCCAGTTGTTATGTTTTTTGCAATAAGAGAAAAAATAAATCCTAAATTAATGCTTATGTCTCTTGCATTTGCAATAACTATTGGCAGTGTTGCAAGCCCTATAGGCAATCCTCAGAATTTGCTTATTGCTTCCAGTAAACTAACTAGTAATCCTTTTTTGACATTTTTTTCATATCTTTTAATTCCTACAGTAATAAATCTATTTATTGCATATATAATTCTTAGAATTTTTTTTAAAAAAGAATTTAATAAAAAAAAATTATTACATGATAAAATTGCAATAAAAGATAAAAAATTAGCAAAATTATGCAAATTTTCTTTAATATTGTTTACCCTTTCAATAATTATAGAAATAGGTATTTCAGTATTAAAAATCAATATTGATTTTAATCTAGCATTTATAGCAATAATAGCAGTTATTCCAATACTTTTATTCAGCGATAAACGAGTTTCATTACTAAAAAATATTGATTGGTCAACAATTGTATTTTTTATATCACTTTTTGTACTCATAGGAAGTGTATGGCAGTCTGGATTTTTTCAAGGTCTGATAACAAATATGAATTTAAAAATTAATTCAATTCCTGTTATATTAATAGTCAATTTAATAGGTAGCCAGATTATTTCAAATGTACCAATGGTTATGCTTTATTTGAAATTATTAGTATATAGCCCCATGTCAGGGCCTGCTATTGCTGCACTTGCAGCAGGCAGCACTATTGCAGGAAATTTTCTAATATTTGGAGCAGCAAGTAATATAATAATTCTGCAGATAGCTGAAAAAAAATATAAAGAAACAATATCTTTTATAGATTTTGCAAAGATAGGAATAGTGGTAACTTTTTTTAACATATTAATATACTGGATTTTTTTAATAATATAAAAAATTAATTAAATATATATTTTATGCCAAGTTAATCTAAAATTAATTAATAAATAATTTAATATTTTTATAGATTAATTATAAAATTTATAATAAAGCAAAATGCAAAGAATATTAGAAAATAATAAAAATTATAATTATAATATGCGATAACCAGAATAATGTTATAAACAATTGTCAATAAAAATTGAATAAATATTTAAATTTTGATTTTAAAAACAAATTATAATTATCAAATAATAACTGATTAAAATGATTAAAAAAGTTTTTGAAGCTTCTATAAATTATGTGCAAATAATGGACAATGATGGAAATATTGACGAGCAGTTGTTGCCAAAAGAGATAGATAACCAGAAAATTCTTGAAATGTATAAGCAGATTGTTTTTGCAAGAATGGTTGATGCAAAATGCATGAGCCTGCAAAGACAGGGTAGAATTGCAACATATGCTCCAATATATGGAGAGGAAGCAACGCAAATAGGAAGCGCAATGGCAATGAATGAAAATGATATTTTTGTTCCAAATTTCAGGCAGCATGCTGTATTTTTTAACAGGAAATTTCCATTGGAATTGTTTTTTATTTATGAAAAAGCATTTGAAGAAGGTACAAAAATACCTGAAAATATAAATGCATACCCTTGGATTGTTCCTGTTTCAACGCAAATTCTCCATGCAGTCGGCATTGCATATGCACAAAAATTTAAAAATACAGATTCAGTTGTATTGACATATATTGGAGATGGGGGAACATCAGAGGGGAATTTTTATGAAGGCATGAATTTTGCTGGGATATTTAAGGTTCCTATTGTAATTATTATTGAAAATAACCAGTGGGCGATTTCAGTTCCGAGATCTAAGCAAACCAATGCAGAGACCCTTGCCCAAAAAGGAATTGCGGCTGGAATTGACTGTATACAAGTTGATGGAAATGATGTTATTGGTGTTTATAAAGTAGTAAAAGATGCAATAGCCAGTGCAAAAAACAGCAAGCCAGTATTAATTGAGGCAATAACCTATAGATTGGGGGTGCATACAACATCTGATGACCCGACAAAATATAGAGATGAAAATGAAGTAAATGAATGGAAATTAAAAGAGCCATTAATAAGATTGAATAAATTTCTAGTAAAAAAACAATTATGGGATAATGAAAAACAGAAAGCAATGGAGCTGGAATTTAGCAAAACAATTGATGAGGCAGTTGAAAAGGCAGAGTCTTTCAAGCCAGATCCTAAATCAATGTTTGAGCATGTTTATAGTTTTATGCCTGATATTTTAAAACAAGAAGAGGATGAATTTGAAATGAATAATTTTTTCGTGGATTGAATGTTAATTAATATGCTGAATGCAATAAATAATGCACTTGATCTAGCAATGCAGGAGAATCAAGACATAGTGCTGCTTGGAGAAGATGTTGGAAAAGACGGCGGTGTTTTTAGGGTTACTGACGGGCTATTTGACAAATATAAAAATAGAGTAATTGATACGCCGTTGGCAGAAGACGGAATAATAGGTGTTTCAATTGGCATGGCGCTTGCTGGCTTGAGACCAGTTCCAGAGATTCAGTTTGCAGGGTTCATGTGGCTTAGTTTTAACCAGATTGTTAATCATGCTGCTAGATACAGATCAAGAACAAGGTCTAGATTCAGCATTCCAATGGTAATAAGAACTCCTGTCAGCGGAGGGGTAAGGGCATTGGAGCACCACTCGGAAAGCCCAGAAGCACCGTATGCAAATATTGGAGGTCTTGTTATTATAGAGCCGTCTAGCCCTTATGATGCAAAGGGGCTGCTTATCAAGGCACTGCATATGCAGGATCCAGTTATTTTTCTTGAGCCAACAAAATTATACAGATTATTCAAGCAAGAGGTTCCTGAAAATATGTATGAAATTGAAATTGGAAAAGCGAATTATATTGCAAAAGGAGATGATCTGACAATAATAACATACGGAACAATGGTGAATATTGTCAAATCAGTTGCTGAAAAAAAACAAATAAGCGCAGATATAATTGACTTGCGCACAATAGCTCCATTAGATGAAAAAACAATTCTTGAAAGCATTAAAAAAACAGGAAAGGCAATGATTGTGCATGAAGCTCCGACAAGCTTTGGAGTTGGGGCTGAGATCAGTGCAAGAATCGCTGAAAAAGCAATTTATGACATTTCAGCGCCAATAATAAGAATAGCTGCACCAAGCTTACCATATCCTTATCCTGGATATGAAAAATTTTATGTTCCGAATGAATTAAGAATTGGCAAGGCAATTGAAAAATTATTGAAATATTAAAATAATTGGAATATGAAATAATTGGAATATGAAATAATTGGAATTTAATAATATTAAAATTATTGAAATATTAAAATAATTGGAATTTAATAATATTAAAATTATTGAAATATTAAAATAATTGGAATTTGATTGAAATATTAATAATATTAAAATAATTGGAAAATAATAATAATATTAAATAATTTTTTAATATTTTTATTTTGATAAAACTTTTTTTAAAAGTTTTATTTATTATTTTGTTAATTTATTTTTCATTTTTAATAATTTTTAATTTTTGTTAAAGCTTTTTTTAAAAAAGCTTTATTTTTATAACCTAATTTATTATAAATATTTATTATAAAAATAGGGGCTGTACGCTAACCTGGCAGACTACCAGCTTAGGGAGCTGGTGATTCGAGTTCAAATCTCGGCAGCCCCATACCCTCTTGGGGGTTATATATAAGTCATCGAAATGTCCCCCTTCTCTAACATAGTTTTAGCATTTAAAGCAAGAAAATCTATAGTACTATATTTTATGGGCTGATCTAAAGTAGAATCAAAACTGCACAAAGTTGAAAGAAAGCAGAAAGCAACAAACAAACGTATGCAATCCCTTTAACAACATCTTTATGCGAGATATTTTTGAATAAGAGGAATTGATTGTTTCCAGAAAAGAAAGCAACAATTGTTCTAAGAGCCACTGCAATAGACAAAGTAATTACCGTTGCATATATCCATGAATTTCCTATATATGAACCGTTGTTTATTTTACCTGATAAATAAAGTATTAAAACGATTAGAAAAATGTCAAATGCAAGTAGAATATTAAACCTCAATTCCTCTTCTGTATCTCTCATTTTACCATCTTCAATAACTTCTTTACCATTTTCTTCTTTATTACTATTCTTACCTATTCTTTTAGTCATTTATTTGTAAGGCATTCTGTTTAACCTTCTGAAAAGTGTTAAGTCCGTTTGGAACATACCATATCTCATCTAAGTTATCTGTGTATCTATAATTCACTCTATATTTTAGAATATCATCACTTTTTCTCTGGATTGTGAGCCTTTTCTTGATGAGTTCCACATTCTTCAGATCTATCTCTACTCCGATAACACTACGGTTTAGCTGCTTAGCAACAACTAACGTTGTGCCAGTTCCAGCGA
>JAJZMY010000003.1 GCA_021848125.1 Microcaldota archaeon | reverse complement strand
TAAATATGTTGTAAGAAATTTTACAATTTCAGGAAAAAGGAAACTGCCAAAAAAAAATATTTATATTAACATAGAAACAGAGATTTTGGATTTAGAGGAGACAAAAAGGAATTTAGGTTTAAATCAAAATCAGCTGATATGGGTTGGTTTGATGCTTGGAACTGATTTTAACGAAGGCATAAGGGGTATCGGGCCAAAAACATCAGTTAAAATTGCTAGGCAATCAAATTCATTAAATGAAGTGATTGATTATGTAAAAGAAAAATACAAAAAAGACTTTGATTTTAATATTAAAGAAGTAGAGCAATTATTTGAAAATCCTGAAATAAAAAAAATGTCAGAGGATGAGATAAAAAATTTATTGGATAAAACGATCAGCAAATATGAATTAATTGATTTTATGTGTAAAGAAAATGATTTTGATATTAGCAGAATTGAAAAATTTGCAGACCAATTAATTAAAATCAAGCAGCATTCAAACCAAAAAACATTATTTTAATAATTTATATACCTTGTCATCTTTATTTACCCTCCATTTAAGCTTGATTCCTATATCATCTCCTTTTTCAGCATGTTCTACACTTTTTCTGTTTATTTCAATGCTTTCAACACATTGCCTTATTGCTTCTTCATCAGTCCCTATTTCTATAATATCTCCAATATCAAGCGTATCCTCAAGCCTTATTGCTGCAACACTGATTTTTTCATAAAACTGGATTACTACACCAATCTTATTTTTTGCTACTGATTTTTGTTCAGTGTTATTTTTATTTCTAGCTTCAGCTTCATCTAAATCTGCAATTATGCTATCCAAATTTGATTTTATTTTTGCCATTTTATCATTTTATGCTAAGTGCGATGTTTGCCAACATTGCCTCAAGTTGGATTCTCTCATTTGCCCCTTCAATAATCCTAAAATTAGTTTCGCCAAGATTGCTTATTATTACTAATTTTATATGTTCATCTATATCTATTTTTTGGATTTCCCTATAACACTGAGTTAGAATATCCTCCCCTGACATTCCATATTTTAATATTAATTTATCCAGTTCTGCAATTGCTTTATCAAAATTTTTAGAGGTTGCATATTTAAGCATTGATGAAATCTCTTTCGGTCTTGCCCTTGCTGATATTTCATATATTATTTCTTCTGTTATTTTTTTATTCTGCATTGAAGCAGCCTGCATAACATTTGTCAATTTTCTAAGATCTCCTTCGCTTATATAAATTAATGCATTTATTGCTTTTTCATCAATTTCTAATTTTTCATTGACTGTAATTCTTTTAATATATTTCTTAACATCCTCTTCATTTAATGGCTTGAACCTGAATACAACACACCTGCTTTGTATCGGATCAATTATTTTACTTGCATAATTAGCGCTTAATATAAATCTTGTTTCAGATGAAAATTTTTCCATTGTTCTTCTTAATGCATGCTGCGCATCGGCTGTAAGCGAATCTGCTTCATCAAGAAATATGATTTTGATTGGAACTTTTGCAAGAGAGATGGTTTTTGCAAACTGCTTTACTTCACCTCTTATTACTTCAATTCCGCGAGAATCGCTAGCATTAAGTTCTTTGAATGCACTTGAGATATCAGTCTTATACAGATCATTTGCCATTGCAATTGCACATGTTGTTTTTCCAATTCCAGCACTGCCTGCAAAAATCATGTTTGGAAAATTCTTGTTTTTTACAAAGTCATTTAATCTATTTATAATCATTTCTTGTCCAATAACTTCACATAAATTATGGGGTCTATATTTTTCAGTCCACGGCAGATCAGATAGAATAGAAATCACCTTTTAATAATAGAATCAATAAATATATAGCAACAAAAAAATTAAAATGCATTACTAATTATTTTTTAATGAAAAAAGGGATAAGCATATTTTTGCTTTTTACATATCGGTCTGTTCCTACTAAAGGCTCTATTTCTGTTAAAGGTTTTGGAATAAGTGCTCCGGATGTTGCTTCCAGGATATATTTTTCATTTTTATTTAATTCAAATTCTATCCAGAAATGCAGATTATTTTCATCAGACTTATTGTTTTGAGTTTCATCAATTCTTTGAAATTCTTTAATAAATTCATCTATTTTTTTAGAATCATCTCCATTTTTTTTAATTAATTTTAATATTTCATATTTATGGTACTGTTTTATTTCTTCGATGTTTGTTATTTGCATTTCAACTGTTTCATTTCTTCTTAATTTATTGCTAGTGATGCGTTCTCCAGCACAAAGTTTAATATTAATATTTTTTAGGTTTTCATCTTCTTTTATTATTAAAAAATTAAGTATGGACATTTCAAAGCATACTCCTTTTTTTGCTTTAATTACTTCGTCAATACTAGTTATTCTGTTTAATACATGTCTATTCATCCAATTTTCATCATATTCAATAGCTTTAACTATAAATTCAGAAATAGATTTAATTTTTTTAATTGGTATTTCTTCATGTTTGGATTCATTCATAGAGTCTTTTTTAAACTGATTAAATATTGTTGATTTATTTATATTTTCAGGAATTTCAATTGCATACGTAGATTTAGAAAGATTATCCAAGTAGTAGGTTATAAGATTTTCTGGATTATAATTTTTAAATATTTCAAGAAGATTCCTGTTGTTTTCTTGCGCAGATAGATCTGGATTATAATTCATTTTGTATATTAATTTAATAAAATCTTTTTTAAAATTTTCATTTTTATAATTTAAATTTTCAAACTTAAAAACAATATCTGAAAATTTATTAAAGTCATAAAAATCAATTGAATTTACTAAAATAGTTCCAGGTTTAAGATACAAAAATTCAGAAGCCCTTTTTAACTTATATTCATTTCGAATCTTCATAAGATCCATGGGCTTTATATTGGTCTTTGGTTTTCTCTTAACTAGCAACATCTACAACATCATATTTATTTTATCTTTAAACCTTTATATATTTTTGGATTATTGCTTATAGTGGCTGTTGGAAATCTTAAATTTTCAAACAATTTCAATAAAATATAATAAGCAGCAAATCTTAAACTATTACGATTATTGTTTATATATTGGATCTGCTTACGAGATTGGATGAATTTAGATGCATTGCTCCTAGTCTGGAATTTCCCACTTATGTTGTTAGTCACTGTATACTTTTATTATATTTGGATAAATTTCACCTTCTTCAGACACCATTAATACATTATAGCCAAGGTATTGAAGATATTTAAATACCAAATGCCTTGCGCCATATCCTGTTGTCTTTGAATGTATTAAAAACTCTGATGTAACCCCAATCATAACACCTGAAAAAATAAGCTTCCCCTGATTTGAAATAATAACTGCGCCATCAGTATTTAAAAGCTGAATAAAATTGCTGAATGGAATTTCATCAATTGCTGCATTTTGAAATAATTGGATGTTTGCAATTGTTAAAATGGTTTTATCTTTTTTCAATCTTTCTTGATCTGCAAAAATAACCATTGTGCCGCTTCTTCTTATTATCATTTCTGATAGCGCTTCTGCTATCTTATATTTTGATTTAACTGAAATTTCATTATTCTTGTGTTTGGAAATTTGTTCAACAATACTTTCACTTGGAATTGAAAGCCACTTTCCATCTTTAAATACATCCAGCAGAACAAATTTTCCGTCAATATAATACTTGATTATTTTATTAAAAGGGCCTTCAATTATTATTCCAATGGAATTTGAATGCTTTGTCAACTTTATTAATCTGTCATGAGCATTTAATGATGTTGCAGTTCCGATAAAATTTCCATTAAATGAAAAATTAAGAATGCTTTCAGAACCAAGCAAAAAATAGTATTTCTTAAACTTTTGATCATTTAAAGAATTTAGAGTGAGGTGCTGCTTGATTGATTCAAATTTAGCATTAAATGTATTATCAATTCCAATATATTTTAAAAAAGAATCTAATTTTAATAATCTGGCCAACGGCTCTAAAGTATTTAATGTTGTATCTATATTCAGATATTTTGAAAAATTAGTTATGACTTTATTAACTTCTAAATCAAAATTTATATTTTTAGGCTTTTCAATTGCTTCATCTTCTATTTTTATTTTTCCAATAAATAAATTTTCAATGTTTTTTTTGTTTGTTATTAAAATTGAAATTTTCCATGACTGATTTTCAAAACTGTTTGTTGCACTCAAATGCCTCATAATATGGGGTAGATGAAGAAGATTTTCAATATATAACTGGTTTTTAAATTTTTTTGAAAACTTATCAATGATTTTTAGCCATAAATTATAAAAATTGACTGATTTTATTTCATCAGCTTGATTATCTGCTGTTTTTTTTGCCATTTCATCAACTTATAATTTGAGTTTTACATTTTTGAATTTTTTAATAATTTTTGTTTATTTTAGATTTTTTAATTAAACTTTTATTTGTTTTGTATTATTTTTAAATAGAATTCAGTATACTTTAATAGAGGTTCTATAATATATTTAATTACCCTAATATTATTTTCTATTTTCCTGATAAAATCAATGTTATTTTGATTGATTAAATTAAATACGACCAATAATATGGGATATAATACTATAACCAGAATCAGATTTACAATGATTATTATTTTACTATATATAAAATATGATGAAATATAAAGAATTGCAAATAAAATTATGCCTGGAATAAGAAGTTTTAAAATTTTCGGGTATAACTTAATTGAGAATTGGTTGGATAATACTTTTAAAAAAATTATATTGGACAGAATTGGAAAAATAATAAATAAAATTACTATAGTGCTAATTATTTTAAATATCGGAGTAAAAATCAGCAATAATAAAAATTCAATCAAAATAATAAGTAACTGGTATTTCATGAATTTTTTTGTATCCCCATAGCTTATTAACAATGTTGTTGAGAAATTAGTTATTATTAAAATACCGAACCCAATAATCATTATTTGGAAATAATGGGGTGCTAAAGAATACTGCGAAGAAAACAATAATGAGGATAACGGTACTGCAGATGATACAAGGTATACAATTAATGGAATTAAAAATATTAAAGTATAATATAATGAATTATTAAATATTGCATTTAACTTTTCTTTTAGATGCTTATTATTAAATATTGTTGAAAATGTTGATAATAAAATAAATGTTGAGGATAATAATAAAACTTCGATTATTCTAGACAGCCTGAAAGCAGCGCTGTAGTTTCCAATTTTAAATGGTATTACATAAACTGCCAGAAACATTACTGCAAAATTGGTTAATCCCAGAACAGAAACATTTGAAATCATTACAGGAAATGAGAATGATAAAATTTCTTTTAATATTTTCTTACTTGGCAAAATGAATTTCAGGTTTATGCTTTTGATTAAATAAATTAAGCTTATAATTAAACCAGTAATAATGCTTATTAATAACCCCATTATTGCTCCGAAAATCTGGTAGCCCAAAAGAACAAGAATAATTACTGCAAATAATTGTGATAAATAATAGAAAAGATTGGCTATTGATGCCTGTTTTATCTTATTAAGTCCCACGAGGCAGGATAATGTTAAGTTATATAGAATAAATAAAAGGAATGAAATAGATACTATTTTTAAATCAAGTGATATGTTTTGATGATATAAACCTGCAAAAAAATTACTTGATAAAAATGAAAAAATAAAAATTATTATGCCAATAATTAATGCAATAAAATAACCACTGTTTATTATCTGCATTGAATTTGAATGCTTTGTTAATTTTTTTCTGAACATTGTCCCAATTCCAAAACTGCCACCAATTCCAAGTATAAGATAAAATGAAAATATAATGCTGTAGACTCCAAAATTATCCGCACCTAAAAATCTTGCCAAAAAAATAATAAGAATAAATGATGAAAATGCTCCGATGATCTTGCTTGATACAAAAATAATAGTATTTTTAGCAGCAGATATGCCAAAAGTTTCAATAGAATTAGAATTTATTATTTGTTTATCTTTATTTTTAGTCATAATATGGTTTATATTTATTCATTTATAAATTTTTTTAAATATTGTAACAGTTTGTAACAATTTTAAATCATTATAAATATTGGAATAATATTTAAGAATAACAGCAAAATTGGTAATAGATATATTATTCTCTATTTTTAAGAAATAAAATCATTAATACTGCAAATAAGCCTATTACTGCTGTTCCAAAAGTTTCAATAACTGCTGTTGAAACAAAATTTTTGATTATTTCTGCAATTCCAATTGCAATAAATGCTATTAATAATATAGAAATTCCTTGCTTCTTATTATTAAACAATAGGCCAAGCCCCCATATTATTATTGAAAGCCCTGACTGAACAAAAAAATAAACTGAAACAAAATCATGGGGATATGTTCCACCATGAAAAATTCCAATAAGTGCCAAAAAAATCGCAGCAACCATTAAAAAAGAACTTCCGACTTCTTCAATTTTATTTTTAGAATAGAGTAATAATCCTATTGCAAAAATAAATAAAAGAACTGCAGTAAATATTAGTCCAATATTATAAACCCATGGATTATTGGCACCAGATGATCCTAATTGGCTAAGAGCGCCTTTAAAAAAGTTAAAACTAGGATTAATAATCATTGCACTTGAAATCCAAATAAAAACAGAAATAATGGCAAAAATTCCAAATAATAGTAGAATTTTTTTATCCATGTTCTTCAATTTATATTAAATATTTAGTAAAAAAATATTAATAAAAATAAAGCTTTTTAAAAAAAAGCTTTAACAAAAATTAAAAAAAATAAAATAAACTAAAAAATATTAACAGAAATTTTAAAAAAGATTTATTTTTGAAATTATTCTTTAACAATTTCGCCAATGCCAAATCTTGCTTTTACTTCTGTAATTCTTATTTTTAATTTTTCTCCGTTTTTTGCACCTTTAACAAATATAACAAAGCCGTCTTTTTTTGCAATACCATCTCCTTGTGATGCAATTGCTTCAATTTCTACTTCAATTATATCCCCAGGTTTAATTGGTTTTGGTAAGAAATAGTTTGATCTTATTTTCATACCTCTTTCTCCTCTCTCTCCTCTTTCTCTGTTGTTGTCAAAAGACCTTCTATTATTTCGTCCTTCATTTTCGTTATTTTCTTCATTTCTCATTATATCTACCATACGAGAAGAATCATTTTTAACTTCTGCGTATAATTAGTTATAACTAATGAATTTAAAATATTTTCTATTTATTCGCTTTGTTAAATATAGGTACAATAAAAGAGGAAAAATACATTCAATATTTTAATTAAAATAAAATATAAAAAAGAATAAATAATAAAAAAGAATAAATAATAAAAAATACACATAAACAATAAATAAAGTATAAATTAAAGCAAAAAAATAATATTAAAATATTGATAATAATGATAATTAAAAATCATGTTGGTGATTTGAATTTCTAAATTTTATATAACAACACCTATATATTATGTTAATGACAAGCCCCATCTTGGCCATGCAAATACCAATATTATTGCAGATATTCTAGCAAGATGGCACAGATTAAAAGGGGACAATGTTTTCTTTTTGACTGGAAGCGACGAACATGGGGAAAAAATAGAAAGAGCAGCATCAAAAGCAGGAAAAACAACAAAGGAATTTGTTGATGAAGAGGTTAATAAATTTAAAATAGCATGGAAAAAATTAAATATAAGCTATGATTACTTTATAAGAACTAGTGATGCTAACCATGAATTTGCTGTTAAAGAATTTATAAAAAAATTAAATGAAAATAATGACATTTATAAATCAAAATATAGGGGATGGTACTGCATTTATGATGAATCATTTTGGACTGATCTTGAATTAAAAAATAGCAAATGCCCGGAATGCGGCAGAGAAGTTGAAATATTAGAAGAGGATGCATATTTTTTCAAACTAAGCAAATATCAAGACAGATTATTGGACTTTTATAATCAAAAGAAAGACTTCATTATTCCTGAATATAGGGCAAGGGAAATGATAAATAGAATTGATAAAGGTCTTAAGGATATAAGCATTACTAGATCTGCAATAAAATGGGCTATTCAGTTTCCTTTGGATTCTAATCAATATATTTATGTTTGGATTGATGCGCTTGTCAATTATATCAGCGCTTTAAACTGGCCTGAAAAAGAGAAATTTGATTTATTTTGGCCCCCTGATGTTCAAGTTATTGGAAAAGACATCAATTGGTTCCATTCTGTAATATGGCCTTGCTTATTGTTTTCAGCAAAAATTGAGCTGCCTAGAAAAATTCTTGTCCATGGGTGGTGGACAGTTAATAATGAAAAAATGAGTAAATCAAAAGGAAATGCAATTGACCCTATTGAAATAACAGATAAATATTCTGCAGACATATTGAGATATTTTTTAATCAGAGAAAAACCATTAGATGAAGACGGCGATTTTTCAGAGGAAAAACTCATATCCAGAATAAATGGCGAGCTTGTATCAGACCTTGGCAATTTGATTTACAGGGTTCTGAGCCTTGCTGAAAAAATCCAATCAGCAGAAAATATTAAATTTGAAGGAATTCCCGAATTAAATGACAAACTTGATATAAATAAAATAGACAATGCAATTGAAAATTTAAATCTTAATTTAGGTTTAAGTATTATCTGGCAGTTTATAAGAGACAGCAATAAATATATCAATGAAAAAAAAGTTTGGGAGCTTGAAGGAAAGGATCTTTCAAATGCCCTGTATAATTTGCTTGAATCATGCAGAATAATTTCAATTCTAATTTACCCATTCATGCCTGAAACAGCAGATAAAATCGCGCAACAATTAAATACAAAAATAGATTTTAATGAATGCAGATTTTCTGAAAAACAATTCATGGGAAAAATAAAAAAAGGAGATTATTTATTTAAAAAAATTGACAAAAAATAAAAAATATATTTTTTATTTTTAAAACATATAAATTTCCAGCTCTTTTAGTTAAATTTTCTAATAAGGCACCACACTATATCCTTCTTGCCCATTTCCACTAACTAAAACTTTTTCTCCATGAATAAAGTGGCCTTGCCCATTTAAAGTAATTCTATATATTTTTCCATTATTATTCATGTGTATGTATAAAATGGTTTCATTGCCTTTAATCATACTTGTAACAATTCTGCCTTCATATGTTTGCTGGGCCTGATGACTTATATTTTGCTGGTTTTGTGGTGTATAATTATTGTCAGGAATAACACGGTATCTTCCACTAGCTGGATTTTGAGTTACAAAAACTCTTTCGCCAACCCAGACATTATCATTGCCAGGTTCAGTAATAGTAGCTAGCTGGCCATTATTAAGTTTGACTGTTATTTGTGTTCCCGGGCCTTCTGCAAAATGCTTTCCAGCATGCTCGCCTGCTATTCCGCCAGCAAGAGCGCCAATGCCAGTGGCAAGATCCTTTCCAATGCCTTTGCCAAATTGACTTCCGACAAGCCCTCCGACACCAGCTCCAATACCAGCACCTTCGGCACCAGCATTTTGATTATAATTTATATTGGCATGCTGCACCCCAATAACTACAGCAGGATATGTTTGCGAGGCAGTATAAGGATTTACAGTATTATTTGGATTTGTTGGAATGTAATTATTATACCAGGCATTAGCATTTCTAAGTGAAAAACTTAAAATAATGCTGGCTGCTGCAATTGAAGTAATAAGAGGTTTAATTATTCTTGAAGT
>JAJZMY010000007.1 GCA_021848125.1 Microcaldota archaeon | reverse complement strand
TACATGGCGCTAATTTAAGATTTTCGTAATCTTGTTTTGTTATATTTAAAAATTTATTTATATTTTCAGCATCCCATTTACCTATTGCAAGAACACCATGATAAAAAAAAGAGCGTGAAAGCGTTGGAAATTGTGCATGCCCTGCAATTGGTTTTCCATCAATTCTTATGCTATATACATCACCTAAATTTATTCTTTTTATATCAAATTTTGTAATATTATTTATTGCATTTATTATATGAGATCCAAAAAACTTATGGACTTTTGCTGTGGACTCAAATTCTTTATTTGACTTATTTAAAGAGCCTATAATACTATATGCAAGGATATTATTATCGATATAAATAGGTTTTCCACCACTAGACCTTCTTGTTATCTCTATTGAAGGTTCATTAAATGCCTCTTTTCTTAAACATTCCCTACTATCAGAATAAGATAATATTATTGAAGGTTTTTTAAAATCATAAAATCTTATATATGTATTGCCAGTTATTTCAGCATCTTTTTTTAACACTTCATCTATTGCCATATTTTTAGGTGCATTAAATTCATCAAATCCAAAATAAACTAAATTTAATTTATTTTCATCCATATTATCAATAAACTTTTATATAATATTATTAATTTGGGGCTGCCGAGATTTGAACTCGAATAACTAGCTCCCAAAGCTAGTAGTCTGCCAGGTTAGCGTACAGCCCCTTTGAATTTATTTTCGTTTTTTGCGTGACTTTATTTTATCTATTTCTTCTTTTTTATTTGTATATATTAATTATTATAATATTTAATGTTTTTTTATTATATATTTTGTTTTTAATAAACGTTTTATATTTGCTCTGATTTTAAATCTTCATTTATTCAATAATACTTAGTTCTAATATCCTATTTAATTTGAAATTTCTTTCTGCTTTTCTTTTTGAATCAAATCCTTTTAATCCTAAAAATATATGGCCTTGATATTCAAGATTACCAATAAAACTTGGATTTATTATTCTCTCTGATTTTTCATCATTTGCTTTTAAATAAACAATTTTTATTTTTTTATTATTCAAAATCGCATTTTCTATTATTTCTGATTTTTGAGATAATGAAACTTTTTGTTCAGACTGTTCATATTGATATTTTGTGACAAAATCAACAATTCTCCAATTATTAAAAATATGCTTTTGTTCAAATTTTTTGTTTAGCACAATTCCTTTTATTGTGGTGCATCTGCTTAATGCAACATATAACTGGCCTGGCGCAAATGTTCCTTTGCCAATATCAATTATTATTTTATCAAATGTCTTGCCCTGGCTTTTATGAATTGTTATTGCCCATGCAAGCATTATTGGATACTGGGTAAAACTCCCTATTGCCTCTGATTCTATTTTTCCAGATTCCTTGTTATATAAAAATCTAAACATATCCCATTTATATGGCGTTACGCTTACTATTGAATTATCTGCAAGTTCAACATTAATTATATCCTCTTCATAATCCTGTTCAATTGATTTTATTACTCCAATAGTCCCATTAACCCATCTTTTGCTAGAATCATTATTCAGAAACATTATCTGGGCACCTGGCTTTATCACTAGATTTTCGTCATTCGGATATGAATTTGCACTAATATTTCCTTTTATTTTTGCGTGATATTTATATTCATGCGATTCTATTTTTTTCAATTGCACCTGATTAATTTTATCTGCAATATTATTTGTTGGTGTTAATGTTATGAATTTATCTACAATCTTTGGATTAAAACTTGGATCATATCTTTTATTTATTATATTGAGATGCTGTTGTGTTGCTGTTTTATTTCTTATTGCATTAAGAATTTGAATGAACTCGTTGTCTGTCTGCCTGTAATGTTTTTTTAATTCAATAAATTGCATATTTAGATTTGGAAAGGATTTTGCATCAAAAAAATATGGACTCTTGTAATAATTATAGAATAGACTTCTTTCATTATATTTCACAACCGGAGGCAATTGGTATAAATCACCAATTAAAATCATTTGCACCCCTCCAAATGGCTTTGATGCATGCCTGCCATTTAACCTCATAAATGCATCAATGCAGTCTAAAAGATCTGATCTTACCATTGATATCTCATCAATCACAATTGCATCTAGTTTTTTGTATATTTTTGATTGTGATTTCCGGATTCTTGCTTCATCTATTGTTATATTTGGCTTGAATTTAAAAAAAGAATGTATTGTCTGGCCTTTTATATTTAATGCAGCTACTCCAGTCGGAGCGAGAACAACAATGCTTTTGCTTGTAATGCTTTGAAAATATTCTAAAAATGTGCTTTTTCCAGTCCCAGCTTTTCCAGTTATAAAAACATTTTGGAAATTGTTTTCAATCATATCAAATGCTTTTTCAAAGTCCTCATTAATCTCGATTTTAATTCCATTCAAAGCATAAGTTTTAGTCATAATATTAAATACTATTAAAAATTTATAAAATATAGGATAAATTAAAGCTCGAATTTTAACTTGATTTCAGCTTAATGCTTTTGATAGATGCATTTATTTCAGATCCTGTATCATATTTCAATGCAAATGTTCCAAGTATTATTAAAAATATCCAATTAAAAAGCGAAACTCCGCGCCCGTAGGAATATTGCAAAAATTGTATATGGCCTATAAGCAATGTAGTCGTAATTCCTGGCAAAACAACAATTGCAGATATGAAAAAAACACAGATATTGAATACGCTGAATAATAATGCAGGGACATAATAAATTCTCAGTCCAAAAAGATATACAACTGCAATTATTACATAAAATGCGATTTCTACTTGGAGCCAGAATGTTACTGCTGGAGTGGATCCAGGACTAGCAAATAAGTGTGCCGCAACTTCCAATAAAGCAAAAACAGCTAGAAAAAACCTCATTAAATTAATTTTATCAAATTCAGTTATTTCTATTTTTTTTATCATTCTATCTTTCTATTTTTTATTTTTATCTATAAAAAATTCAATTATTCATTTTTGCAGATAATTTTTTTTAAATCTTTCTTTTGATTATTAATTTAATATATTTAAAAGACTATTTGCAATATATCTATTTTTATCAATAATATTATCACCCTCTTCTTTGTCATTTTTAATATTATATAGTTCGTCTTTCTTTTTTCCAAAGAAATGGATCAGTTTGAAATTGCCTTTATAAACAGCAGTGGCCTTGTTATTATTTGTTTTTTTTGCTTTGTAAATCAATGATGCAATATTTGATTTGTATTTTAATGTTTTTAACAATGTTTCATCCCATCCTTCTGCAATCCCTGTATGTTCGCTTATAACTGCCTGATTGCTATATTTAATAGAATTTACTGGCTCATTGTTTAATATTAAATTATAGATATTTTTAACTGAAACATTATTTTCAATAATCTGCTTTGATTTTATTAATTTTCCATTTTCATAATTTAATACAGTTAATGGAACATTGACTAAATTATGGTACGGAAAAAGGCTATGGTATAATAAACCGTGCTCCCAGAATAGCTGACCGTGATCAGAAGTAATTATTAATTTAGCGTTGTTTAAAAGTCCATATTTTTTAAAAATTTGCACTGCATCATGAATTTTTTTATCAAGATATTTATTTCTACTAATATAAGCATTATGCAATTTATTTATTATATAGTCATCAATAGATTCAATACCTGTTAGATACAGCCATTTATCCTGAATTATTTCTGTGTTTATTGGATAATTTTCATGAGATTCTATATAGTTTGCAAAGATAAAATTAGGGTTGAAATTATAGTCATACTTTAAATAAGAGGTTAGTTCCCGATTTATGTCAACAGCACCTCTATCTAATTTGTAAGTCCCGTCTATAATTGATGCAGACTTTGTTAGTTTTAGCCTTAATGACAGATAAAATGCATCTAAAACAGAGCTTGGAAGAAATATTGAAACATATTTAATTATTTTAAATAATTTTAGTTTAATGTCTCTATCTATTTTAATAAATTTCATCAGTCTTTCTACTTTTTTTTTATTGTATTTGATATTAGAATATTTCCAGACATCAAATACTTTATCAAAACCAAGCGTTAAATTGCTATGGCTTGACAAAAAAGGGTTTGCTGAAAGCAGAATATTTGTATAGCCTTTGTTTTTAAGCTGTTTTGCAAGTGTATTTTCAGTATTATTCATGAATTTTGACATGTTGAGCCAGGGGTCTATTTTATAAGAGCCATTATCAAAGAAATTTTTCTGGAGCGATTTTATTTGTGATACATTTTTATTTGTAAATATAGATGCATGTGAAGGGACTGTCCAAGTGCCAGGAGATATTGCATTTTTATATGTTATTCCATTTCTTGACAAATATCTTAAATAAGGCATTGAATTGGTATCTGATTGCCTCAAAGTATCCAATAATAATACAATTATGTTTTCCTTATTATTTTTAATAAACATCCAAACACTAACAATTCCAATACCTCAAATAAAACAATAACGAATAATTTTCATATTATTTATTAATAACTAATACTCCAAATAAATTTATATTTTAATACTATATTTATTAATTTAAATAATATTATATTATAATTTAATAATCTTAAAGTTACTGGTTTGTAAATATTAATAATGAGATATATGAATAAAAAGTATAAAAAATCTCAAAAACAGCAGAAAAATATATGGTATTCAGTAACAACCAAGGAAACAATTACTAAAACAGACTATGAAAAAATAATACACAAGATTAAATTTTATCTTATTTTATTCATTGTTTTCAGTTTGATTGTATATTTTGGAATTGCAGTTTATGGTGGATTTATAAAAGTCATAAATACAATCATATCCTCAAATGTCTACATTTATATTTTAGCTTTTGCATCAGTATTTGCAGGATACTGTTTAAGATACATAAAATGGTCCTATTATATAAGAAGCTTGAAAATAAAGATCCCATTCAAAACCAATTTCAAGCTGTATCTGTCATTATATTCAATGGATATCACTCCTGGAAGAATTGGGAGAGTTATTATGGCTTATACTTTAAGTAAAATAACAAAGGTAAAAATAGCAAAACTTTTGCCATTAATTACACTTGATATTTTTACAGATTTTCTTGGATTTGCAATATTGACCTTAATTGCTGTTTTATATTTTGATAAATATATTGTTTATATACTGATTGCAGATATTATAATTTTATTGCCATTTGCATTTATTCTTAACAGCGGACTTTATAAATTAATTAAAAAAATATTGAAAAAAAGCAGGTTTTTAATGACATTTTCATTATATGGTGATGAATATTTCTTATCGCAGCATAAATTAAATAATTTAAAGGTTTATCTAGTTTCTATAATTGTGAGTGTGCCTGGAGTATTTCTTAGCGCTATGTCTTTATATTTTGTATTGTTGGCGCTTGGTATTCCCTCTCTGATCCCTAAAGACATATTTATTTACACAACATCGCAATTGTTTGGAATGATATCAACAGTTCCTGGAGGAATAGGGGTTATGGATGGATTGTTGGTTGCATCAATTAGCACTTTATATAATATCAGTATATCAGTAAGTTCTGCAATCACAATTATGACGAGAATGGCTTCCTTATGGTTTGGAACAATTTTAGGTTTTATATTATTTATCAGCGGTCTTAAATATTGGAAAAATAAAAAATAAATATTTAACATTGGGATTATTCTAATCTTTATTTTTGGTGTTAAAATATGAATAAAACATTAAAAAACAGATTAATAACAATAGCAAAAAAGAATATAAAAAATGATATTTCACATGATTTTAGCCATGCTTATAGGGTTCTGCAACTGTCTGAAAAAATTGGAAATATTGAAAATGCGGATATGGATATTCTTATTCCTGCAGCATTGTTCCATGACATCAAAGTTTATAAAGGGACTAGTAAATATATTTATGAGCATGAAGAAAGCTCAAACTTTGCAGAAAAAATATTAAACAGTATAAAAAAATACCCAAAGCATAAAATAAAACATGTTGGATATGCAATTTCAGTATGCTCATTTTCAAAAAATATAAATCCAAAAACATTAGAAGCCAAAATTTTGCAGGATGCCGATCTTTTGGAGGCAAGTGGCGCAATAGGAATGATGAGGACTTTTGGCTCTACAAATGCAATGCATAGAAACTATTTTTATAATATGGATGATCCTTTCTGTAAAGTAAGGGAACCTGACGAAAACATATTTGTGTTGGATTTATTTTTTACAAGACTGCTTATAGTACAAAATAGAATGCATACAAAAACAGCAATTCATATGGCAAAAAGAAGATATAAATTTTTAAAGAGTTTTATTAATGAATTGCATTTGGAATTAAAAAATAGATAAAATTTTCATCAGTCTCTTTCTAAAAAATAGCCAGTACTTTATCAATATTTAATAAAATATATGGTGTTTTATATTTATAATTAATACAAAAGTATTTATATATTTACTTTACTAACTATTTATTTATTTTAATAGATTAATTAAAAACTAATTAAGCAATATAACCTTAAGTGATGTAGTGAACTTATCTGCAATTTCGCAATTACTGAAAAATAAAAGCAAAAAATATAATCAAGAACGAGAAATTAATTCTGAATTGACTTTTAGCATAACAAACAATTACCCTGATCATTCATATGAAACAATAAATTATATCATAGTCGGAAGTAAGAATAATCAAAATTTTTATTCATTAAATGCAATGAACTTGAATAAAAAAGACATTGCTATAATTGCTAGGATAAAATATAAAATAATTAAATCATTAATTGAAGCTGGAATTGAAAAATACAGTAATGAAAATATAATCAGGGCTCGAAATATTATAACTGGATTTTTAGCTAATGAAAATTTATCTGAAAATAAGGATTTGATTTCATATCTGATTGCACATGATACTATTGGCTATGGTCCATTAAGCATAATTTTAGAGGATTCTAAAAACATTGAAGAAATTTTGATTAATTCACCATCTTCAGAAATAATGATCTTCCACCAGAAATACAGATATTGCAAAACAAATCTCAAATTTAATGGTGAAAGGGAATTTAGATTTATAATTAATAAATTGCTTGAATCATTAGATCGGGAATTAAGCTCGGAATTTCCAATAATTGATGCAGATATATTTAATGGCGCAAGAATTCACGCCCAGCTCAAACCATATGCTGCAAACGGATCAATCGCAGCAATTCGATTAAATCAGCATAAAAATTTTGATATTAGAAAACTAATTCAAACAAATACAACAAATATTGATGTAATTGCATATTTATGGCTAGCAATTGAGGCAAATTCAAATATAGTTATTTCTGGCGCTCCTGCTTCTGGTAAAACATCATTATTGACTGCACTTAATAGTTTAATGCCAAGATATCAGAGAATAATAAGTATTGAAGAGGATATAAATGAACTAAAATTTAATGCTAATTTTATCAATTCAATTTCATTACAGGGCTCAACAAACAAAAATCAGATCAATTTACGGGATCAAGTCATAAATTCATTGCGTTTAAGGCCAGACAGGCTGATAATTGGAGAGATACGGGGGGCTGAAACAAATGAAATATTTTCAGGGACTAATTTTGGAATACCTTTTATGACAACAATGCACAGCAGTGAAAATGGCAAGGTATTAATTAACAGACTAAGTTCAAAACCAATGAATGTGCAACCGCAATTAATGAGCATGCTGGATCTTTCAGTATTTATGAAACAAGATATAAATTCAAGAAAACTTGATAGCATAAGCGAATACAAATGGTTAATGAGGGGTGAAATTAATACGAAAGAAATTGACAAAAATACTGAAACTGATAATGATCTTGTATTTAAGATTCTGGATGTTGTGGTTGACAATAAATTAGATTATAAAAAATTGAAGCAATCAAAAGTTGTTGCAAAATACTCTCAAGTAAATATGCTTTCAGTAAATGAAGCAATTGAAGAATTGAAAAAAAGAGTATTGTTCTTATCTCAGATCAATCAGGAACAGAATCTTTCTAAAAGCATTGAAGATTTTATTTTAGAGTATAATAAAATTAGTGATTAAATTGTCAGATACTTTAGCTTTATTTATTCGAAAATTTTCATTATATAAAAACTATTTGTCAATTAATTTAGTACTATTGGGCCTTACTATTTTAGTGTTTATTATACTGGGAATAAGTTTAATTTTAAGCTTAATTATTCTTATTCCTATATTTATCATTGTATCGCTATTTGAATTATATTTACAGCAAAAAAAATCAATTAAACGTCAAAAAGATCTTCTGCTGTTATTTTTATATTCTTTTTATATTAATTTATCCAACAAAAAATCATTAAATAAAAGTATTGACAATGCATTAAAAATCAGCGGGAATAAAACAAAAAAGAATTGGACATTTTATATTTTTGCAAAAATCAAAAAAGAATTGAAATTTCATGATATTTCTAATGCAATTGAAGCAATAAATAATGCAATTGCAAATGACAAAAATCAGATTTACACCTTGACTAATTTTGATTTATCAGAAATTCTGGAATCTATTTCAAATGAATATAAATCAAATTTAGACATTATTATGGCAATAAAACATGCATATAGACAATTATATGATAAAAAAATAGAGAATGAAAATAAAAATTTGAGTTTTATTAAGAAATTTTTCACATTAAGCATTGTATTCACAACAGTTATTCCTTGTATTCTGTTATTTGGCTTTATTGCTTATTCAATGATTTTTTATTCTTATTTTGAATTTGAAATGTTTAGTTTTTTATTGGTTGGAATTTTGCCGTCAATTTATATGATAATCCAAATGTATATTAGCGATGCATATGAATAACTTTTTGTTTAGATTTAAAAACTATTTAATTATTTTAGAATTAATTTTATTTGTATTTAGTATATTTTTTATTTTTTTAAATAAATTACTTTTTTGCTTTCTGCTATTTGTCATTGCACTAATTTTATATTTAAATATCAAAAGAATTGAACATAAAAATAAAATAAATGAAAATGACTATGAATTTTTATCAAATTTAATTTATAGATATAATTTAAATCATAATAAATTGCAGCTGATTTCTAGCAGTTTAAATAAAAAATTCTATTTTTATAATCAAATAATACTTTCAATTAAATTATATAAAAAATCGCTTAATGCTGAAAATTCTTTCTCAAATTTATTTGAATCGTTTGGTTCTTTTTATTTTAAGCAGATAATAAATTTAATTATCCAAAATCTTGATGAGAATATTGATATTTATTTTTCATTAATTGAAGTTAAAAAGCAATTAGATAAAGAAATAAAATATATGTCAAAAATATCCGGAAATTTGCATAGCTCTATATCAATGATTCAATTAGGTTCTGTTATATTTTTTCCTATATTTGCCGGAATCAGCATGAATATTCTAGAATTTACAAGTAAAATGAATAATATCAACTTTAATTTTGAAAATTTCTCAATTCTTTTTGTTTTTTATATTATTATAATAAATATCATCAATTTTCGGTATAAAAATGAGGAAAAAATATCAAAAATTAGTAATATTTTCTTTTTCAGTTCGTTTTCGATTATTTTATTTAAAATTTCATCAATAATAATATCGCATTCTATTTTAATTTGAAAAGTGAGAAAATGAAACAAACAAAAAACAAACAAAAAATGCAAAACACAATGCAAAATGAAAATATAAAGACAGGCAAAATACCAGAAAATAAAAAAGACCATAAATTTTCTGAATATTTGTTTAATCTGGCAACAAAAAACTTGCTTTTTAATCAAATATATCTAATATATTTGTGGTGCGGTTTATCTAAAACCAAAAAATTACAAGGATCAATAGAATATATAATGATTCTGTCTGCAGTTACTATAATAGTTGTTATTGCCCTTTCAATGATGACTCAATTAAAAGGAACTGTTTTGCATTCATTTTATAATAATACAACAAACCAAAGCGCATCCCAATTATTATCGCATGAACTTAAAAATCTTAGTAATGTCTGATTAAGTCAATAACACATAAAAATAATAAGGAACAAAAATTTGGGGAAATTATGAAAATGAAGACGCAGATGCAAATATCTTTTGAATTTATGATTTATTTGGCAATATCCTTAAGCTCAATGCTGATAGGGATTGCAATCTTTCTTCATTTTCATTCATCAGTGTCAAATATATCAAACAGGATATATCTTGAGCAGTTTGCCACTTTAATAAATGAAAATATAGGATTTCAATCATCTAGCTTTATGGCGTTTGTGCCGAATGCAATATGCAACAAAACATTATTGGATAATATTTTTAATGCAAGTAATTTGAATATTGCGGCAAATGGCATTGTTGTAAATAAAACATTATGCAGCAATAATCAGACAATCAAATCAGTTGAATTGAACATACTAGCGAATGGAAGCATCGAATTAAAATAAAAAAATGAGTTTATGTTTGCCCAAATTCTATTTGAATCTATAATTAGCTTTTCAATAATTCTTGTCTATATATTTATCTTGATCTCACTAATTTATATTCTTGACAAAATGCTTTATCAGAAATATTCAATTTTGCTGAAAAATTATGCTAGCGAGTATAACTCAATTAATAATAGTATTTCACCTTATTCGCAATTTAAAATAATCATTCAAAAATAAATAATCAAAAAATGAGAATATGAAACTTTTTATAGTGAGCTTTGATTTAATTTTAAGCATTTTTATTTTTTCGTCAGTATTTACATTTTTTCTATATTTTATAGTAACTGATTTTAACATTTTATTTGGTATTTTAAATCAGTTTTCAGATACTTTATTAATAAATTCTAAAATCCAAGGCATTCTTTTTTTGACAAAAAATCAAAATCTGCCTTACACCTTTGCTGAAACATTATTTGAACCTTATAATGCAGAACTTATTCCTTTTAATTCAATATCTGTAAATCCAATATTGACAAATTTATCATTTAATTCATCGCTTAATCATTCAAATAGTATTTATCAGCATTATCTTGTAAGAACTATTGATATTAGCAATAAAATATTTTTATTAGTGATCAAAAATGAGACAAAATACAGTTAAAGCAAAGCAATTCCAATTGCAGATAAGCTTTGAAATGATGATTATTACATCAGTTATTATAAGCTTTAGCCTTATTGGTCTTGGCTTATATAACCATTTTACAAAAACACAGAATATTGTTTATTCTAGCTTTATTGATAATGCATTAAATACAAGTAGTTTAAAATTATTGAATTTGAGCACTAATGGCAGTCTAAATATATATGGATCAATAGCAAATATTACATATATTAATCAGAGCAATAATTTGCAAATTATTTTTTCATTGCCGTATCAATCTAATATATCAATAAGAATTTTGAATAATGATAATGTTATTTCTATTCCAGAATCTTATAATTTTTCAGCTCAGGGGGTGGATGCTGCTTCTTTTTCAATAATACCAAAACATATTGGATTGAATATAATAAATGTTTCAATTTTAATTAAAAATAATTCTAATCAAGATTATGTATACAAGAATTTGACATTGAAAACATATTCTAAATTAAGCAATGATTTAAACAATTCGAATGCATTTTCCCTATATTCCTTTTCAATAATAAGGCATAATGAATCATTGATTTATCCATTGCAGAAACAGCAAAATATTTACAGCATTTCAGTAAAAAGCAGATGCGAAAATTGGATTGTTGGTAGAAATGGTGGAAATCTATGCCAGTGGGCAGGTGGTGCGCCAACCCCTTATTATTATTCACAAATATATAGTTGTGGAGGACCGGGATCTTCAACCACGCTTTATTGCATTTATTTAAATCCTACAAACAATTATTTTTCTAAAATAAACAATAGCCATAATTTTTTCTATAATATAACATTAAATATTTCCGGATTATCCAAATTACCAATATACTCGAATCTTTCTGGTTTTAAAAACAGTGAAGATATTAGTTTAAATAATAAAATTATCGGGAAGATTTATGTAAATAATATTTCTGGTGAAGGTCCAATGCCATACTCAAATTATCTTATATTTAATAATTCAATTGACAATTATGCGATCAATATTGGAAATTATCAGCCATATAAGCAGGCATTTGAAAGTTTTAATGCAACAATGAGCCAGTATAATGGGGGTCTTTATTGGGGCGGCGGACCTGCAATAACGCAAATTCGGCAATCTATAAATAATTTTAATTATGCATCTTCTCAATTTATCGAAAGTCCAGAAGCACAAAATAATCAGTGCAATTTATTAAATATAAATAAAACTGAATTTTATTCATGCAGGCCATTTTCATTATTAAATTACATTTTTACTTTTGATGTTTTCAATAAGACAATATCAAATATTACTGTTAATTCCCAGGGTTCGATTCTTTATATTAAGAACCAGTCATAATCAGATATAGAATGATGAAATGAAACTTCAATTTGCAGTCATAGAAACTTTAATTGCCAGCAGTCTGCTAGTTTTTGTTGCTGTTTTTATCACAAATATTACTTATGGGTATTCGTCAGAATTTAATTCAAATCAATTTGCTAGTTTAAACTTTGTTTATGATTTCACCAATATATTATACCATAATTCTTCATTTTTAGACTGTTTTGTTAATCATTGTCCAGATGCGAATAATATAATTGAAAATTTTGCAATTGACTATAAATTAAAATACATTAAATTGAATATCAACAATCATTTTTACGGATTTACAAGCAATTCCTTTATTTACAGTAATTGCAAAGCACTGGAATTCTGTTTTCCAGTAGAATACAATAAATCTTATTTAATAAGCTGTATTTACTCTTGTGGTGGATGAGTAAACTACTGTAAAAGAGGCGGATTCCCGAAAAGGTGTATTTGATGAGTTTCTTTGGTTTAATAATTTCAAGTTCTCTGATTTTTGCAGTGCTGATTCTTGTTTTTATGATACATATGGCAATATTGGCAAATAATATTGCAATGAATTTTAATTTAAACAAGAATATTGAGACAGTTGAAATTTTTGAAAATATCATCAATATGACGCAAAATAGCACAAATAAAACCCAGTATACAAATTGGATAAATGCTATCAACATATCTGCAAAAGAAGACGCACTTAATATAAAAATCATCAACAAATCTTTGGAAATTTCTACTAAAACAAATCCTCAGGTTTTTTCATTTATTCAAATCAAGTAATTTATTAAAAATATTAATAGGATATTTTTTATAATTTTAAGTATATTAAATTAATATTTATGGCCTTAGTAGTGCAATGGCTAGCACAGAGGACTGTGGATCCTTTAATCCGGGTCCGATTTGTTAATAATAAAAATAGTAAATCATTATTAATAGGGAAATCCCGGCTAAGGCCTGTTTATTTATTCTTATCCTTAACAAAAAAAATAAAAAATTATTTATATCTCAATAACAGATAATATAATATTTAAAAATGATGATATGGATAAAACAAAAAACATTGCAATTGTAGGGGCTGGAATTAATGGAATGTTCTGTGCATATTATTTATTAAAATCAGGAAATAATGTCACTATCATAGATAAAGATAGAGAGGGATTAACTTCTAAAAACAATGCAGGATTATTAACCCCATCTCTTTCGCCGATTCCAAAAGTAAGCAATTTAGATATGATTAAAGCAATGACAATAGGCAATGGCGCCCTATATATAAGCCCCTATCAGATAATAAAAAATAGCAATTGGTTCATAAAGGCGGGAAAATATATTAATAAAGAATATAATATGGAAAAATTCGTGGATTTAGGGATGAAAAGTTTGGAACTTTACAGGGAATTTTTGAATAAAGAAAAAATAGACGCTGATTTAATAAATGGCGTTGCGGCATTATATAAAAATGAAGAAGAAGCAAAAATATTATCTAAAAAATATAATGGGAAATTTATAAACCAGAAACAAATAAATGAATCAGGCTATCAAAATTTTTCTGGTGGGATATTATTTGATAAAGAAATGTCAGTAAACCCGGTAAAACTTTTTGATGCCTTAAGAAATAAAATAAATGAAATGGGAAGCAGAATAGTCCTGGGAAATGAGGCAAAATTGATTTTGGGCCAAAGTGGCAATGCAATATCTTATATTGAAGCTGGTGGTGAAAAAATCAAGGCAGATAAATATGTCATTGCTTCTGGTTCATGGTCAAATGCATTATCCAAACCAGTTAAATATAACCCACATATTATTCCTGCAAGAGGATTTGCAATTCTATTTTCAACAGACAATAATAAAATAGTTTCAATGCCATCGCTTCTTGAAGATTATGGAATAGCAGTTGCACAGCACAATAAAAATTTAGTTAGGATAACCTCATTTTTTGAATTGGTTGGAACTAAAAATAATTTAGAAGAAAAAAGAAAGAAATGGCTATTAAACATTATAAAATCACATTTAAAAGAATATAATAAAATGAAAATAATATCAATAAATTATGGCTTTAGGCCATGCACTCCGAATAATTTGCCAGTTATTGGAAAAGTTAATGAAAATGTATTTGTTGCTTCTGGCCAGTGCAGGCTCGGCGTGACTTTAGCCCCAATAACAGGATATATTATAACCCAGTTGATAAACAATAATGACAAAAATGTTAAAAAATACAAATGGCTGGAGAATTTTGTCAGAAATTAAAAATAGTTCTTGCAATTGAAATGAATTTGTTTAAAAAGGCGGAAAAATGGAAATTAATAAAACTGGAAATAACAGAATCAGCGCACACATAAAATTCATTAGAAAAGAAAACAAAAATGAATATTTTAAGAATATTGAAAATATAGGTTTTGACAGAGCCAATAAATTATTTACATTATCACTAGCCACATTAAGTGAAATGCCTAAATGGAATAGGCCAGCAGTATCTTTTCTTGATTTGAAATTCATAGAAAAAATAACAATAAATCGTAAAAGCAATGAAATAAAAATATTGCACATGTTAAAGCAAAATGAAAATCCTTTAATTTACAAATTATTGGAAAAACCAAGCTTAACAAAAATATTTGAGTGCAAAGAAAAGAATATGAATGATATAATTATAGACTTTAATAAAACCTTGTCTAAAATAAGCTTAAAGCCAAAAAATGATGCTAACTTAAAATACATATAGTGCAAATATTCTCATAAACTGCTTTATTAATAATATAAGAGGGTTTGTATTTTTCTTGATGTCATTGATCATTGTTTTATAAAGTATTTTTTCCTCTGCATTTAATTTTCCTTCTTTTACTATTTCCTGCTTTTTGCCATTTACAATCTGCACTTCCCTGGTGCTTATTATTTCTTTTTTAACCATTAAATACCATTCATCCAGCGAGCTCCCGCCAGTGTCTTTGTCTTTTAATATATTTAACAAATCACTTGTTTTCAATTTTCTTTCTTTTTTTGACTCAAATTCATGAAGCAATGGGGTCATTGTTGCCTTGTCGCAGATTCTTTCAATATCTGCTGGGCTAAAACCCATTGTTGCCCTTGAAAGCCTTTCAGTGTCTATTTTTTCCTTAGGTGTTTTTTTAGTGTAAAGATCAAATAACTTCTTTCTTTCAGCATAATTTGGCGGTGAGAGATATATCCTGTCGCCGAACCTGCCGCTTCTTTTTAATGCTGGATCAATGTCCCAGGGGTTGTTGGTCGCGCCAATTACATATATTCCAGCTGGATTTTCCTCCAGGCCATTCATCTCGACCAGGAACTGGTTTACTGCTAGCCTTAATGCAGAGCTCTCGCCGCCTCCACCGCCAGCTCCTCCGCCGCCCCTTTTTACGCCCAGGGCATCCAGCTCATCAAAGAATATAATGCACGGGGCATTCTGCCTGGCCTGCTCGAAAATCGCGTGCAGGTTTTTTTCAGTGTTTCCAGTGTACATATCAATGATCTGGTTGATTCTTGCAATTATGACATTTGCTCCTGATTCTCCGGAAATTGCATTTACGATTAATGTTTTTCCAGTTCCCGGTGGCCCATAAAGTATAAGACCGAGCCCTTGCTTTTTCCCGTATTTCCTGAACAGCTCTGGATGTTGCATTGACAAAATTATATTATCAATCAAATATTTTTTTGCTTTTCCCAGGCCAATGACCTTGCTGAAATTCGAGCTTGACTTGTAAAATCCCACTTTTTTTATCTGGCCTTCTTCAATTACTGTCTCATCAATGCCTTGCTTAACTGCCTGCTGGCCTGCACTGGCTTGCTCAAATTCATTGACCTTGTTAAGCCTTGTCCTTGCCTCACTATATTCAGGGTTCACTGCCAGGGCTTTTAAATACCAGTCCTTTGCCTTGTTTATATCATTGGTTTCCTCTGCAATATCTCCCAGCAAAACCATTGCATCAACGCTTTTTGGATCTATGGACAATACTATTTCAAAATCTCGTTTAGAGGATTCCAGATCCTGCAAAAGCCTTTCAGTCAGCCCTTTATTAAAATGCGCGTCAACATAATTTTGATCAATTGCCAATGCTAGATTATATTCAGATATGGCCTCGACATATTTATTCTCTTCAAAAAAGGCATTGCCATTTCTCCAATGCTGCTTTGCCTCTTCATTTACCTGCTGATCTGTCATTTTATCATTGAAATATATATACAAACAACATTAAAATATATAAATTATGCAAAATATTATTTTATATTTAATTTTTAATTTAAATAAATTCAAAATAGATATTATGATGCTAAAAATAAAAGTAATACCCAATTCCAAAATAAATGCAATAGAAAAAATCAGTCAAGATAACTACAAAATAAAGATAATGGAAAAGGCAATTGATGGAAAGGCAAATAAAGCAGTTATCTCGGCTCTTGCAGAGTATTTCAATACAAAAAAATCAAATATAAATATAGTAAAGGGAGCAATGAGCAGTAAAAAGATAATTGAAATAATTGTTTGATTCTTTAAAAATTTATTAAAATATTTTTCTGCATATTGAAAAATAAAGACAATATCATATGCATTATTTTCATAATCCTCATCAAATTTTTAGAAATCTTAAAAAACACAAATCAAAACCTTTATTAAAATTGCATACAAACAAATATTATGATTAGATTAGGATATCATATTTCAATAGCAGGAAGCATTGATCTTGCTTTTGACAGAGCATTGTTTATTGGATGCAATACAATGCAGATTTTTGTGAATAACCCAAGATCCTGGTCTCTTGGCGCACTGACTTCTTATGAAAAGAATAATTTTATCAAAAAATCAGAGACATTTGATATAAAGCCTGTTATTGCACATATATCATATCTCTGTAACATTGCTTCGCCAAATCCTATTAATTACAAAAAATCCATAGCATCTCTGCAGAGCACTATAGAGAGATGCAGCGAACTTAATATTCCCTATCTTGTTCTGCATCTTGGAAGCCATCTTGGAAAAGGAAAAAAAGAAGGTATTAAAAAGGCTGTAAATGCAATAAACACTTCAAATCATAATTCACGAGTAATGCTTTTGCTTGAGAATGAAGCGGGTCAGAGAAATAGCATTGGCTCATCTCTTGATGATCTTGTTGAAGTTTATGATGGAATAAAAAACAAGAATAAAGGCCTCTGCTTTGATACGTGCCATGCATTTGCTGCAGGATATGATATAAAAGAAATAAGTGTTCTTGATGAGATAAATTCAAAATTAAACTTTAAAAACATAAGAGTAATACATCTTAATGATGCAAAGTATGGTCTGGGATCGCACAGAGACAGACATATTAATATAGGACATGGATTCATAGGATTTAATGGCTTTAAGACTTTATTTAATTTCAAAGACCTCTTGTCAAAGCCATTGATAACAGAGGTTCCGGAATTAAATGATAATGAAATTGCAGATGTGAGAAAATTCCTTGAATCTCTCATTTAAAGAGATAAATTGCAGCAAATCTTGTCACTTTCTTTATTATTATAATAAATTGACTTGCTTCAAATTTAACAAAATAAAAACATAGCCATGTGCAGAAAAATAGAGATCTTGAATCTTTCTTTTTGTAATTGACAAAACAAAAAAATCAAATAAAATTATGAAAGAATTCAAAAAAGATTTATTCTTAATGCAATAATTAAAAATATAACAAAAAAGGAAGATAAATAGTTCATTGTTTTGCAAATACAATTGTAATAATTCGATTAGCAATCAAATGCTTTGATTAATAGCAAAGTATATAAACTTATATTTTAATAAATTATTATAAAAAGTGCGCATGGCAACGCTATATAAATTGCTGAAACTCATCTAGAAAATACATTCCAGCATCGATATTAAGTATATAATAATTTCAGTGCATTTTAATATTATTTAGCATAAGCTATTTTCAATAAAATTAGATCACTACTCCTTAGTATTAGGTATATACACTTAGCCATACGCATCTATGGTGGTACTATGGATAATAAAATATTAAAGAGCCAAAAGCTCATTTTAGAGTTTAATTAAAAATTGCTTGACTTGCCCTTCTTTTTAAAAGGCCTGAAAAGCATAATAGTTTTGCAAGCGTAATGCTTTTAATCATGTTTAAGATTCATGAGCTTAGACGCATGGAAAGCATAGTCAGGCGCATCTTTAGAATCAGCAATAAAGACAAAAGATTTAGAAAAGTCGATAGCGCTCTATACTTTGCATCTGAATTTGCATCTGATCTCTCAAATGCGCCAAGCAGTGAATACAACAAATCAATGGCAGAAAACATAGTCAGGCTGCTGAAATATTGCGCAAAATGCCAGATGAACGATTGAAAAGAGTAAAAGAAATTGATGTATTGTGGATTAAAAATGGTAAGGTGGAGTATTCATTTGAAGTTGAAAATAGTACAAATATAACCGAAGCGATAATACGGGGTTCTAACATCGAATATGAGACTAATCGTTTTATTGTCATACCAAAAAGGAGATTTAAACTGCTGCATAAAAAGTTTGAAGAACCTATGATAAAAGACAGGATTCAAAAGGAGAAGTGGGATGTTATCACATATGAACAAGTAGATGAATTATTAGATAGGAAAGTTGTAAAGGTAGAAGATTTAGTGGACATGGCAAAAGCTATTGATAAACAAATTGAACAGAAGAAGTTGTAAATATGGCAGCTTCAACACAAAATACAAAATAGGTAATTATTATGGATGCAATTGAAATGTACAGGAATTTATCGGTGTGGAAGAAAGTTTTATTTTGGGTTTTATTGATTATCGTAGTCAGTTTCATAGTCTTAGAGATTATGTGGACAGGTCACCTCTTGTGAGCTATTCCACTAATCCAATTCCCAGACCCAGCCTTATTAATTTTCCTTTCGAATTCGGGTTGGCGATTGGATGGACGGCTTGAAGACTCCAGTATTGGACAAGTGCATGAGGTCAAGGATAAGGGGGGCGCAGAGGGCATACAGGGAGCTTGGGAAGGAACACAGGTCATGGCTTGAGGCTTACAGGAATCAGGACATCAAGAAGGTAGAAGCGATAGCAAAGAAAAGGGACGCCAGAGTGAGAAGGGTAATCACGGTCTATGAGAGGGCGGATACGTTCTTCGATGGTGTGTGGAGATTGTGGCAGTGCCAGACCCCTAACTCTCCCACAAGGTAGTGTCAATAATTTGGAAAGTGCTAATAATTTTGCTGTCATAAAGTTAGATGGTTTTCATGGATAGGCTTCAGGAAGCAGTCTTAATGACTTCAGTAATAATGGTCTTGTTATATCCAATCACAGCTTCCTTTGGTGTAAGCCCATTCGCTAATGTCGTACTCTCTTTTGGAATAGTAGGTATTGCAATATCGTTGCTTACTCTAATTACCAAAAAGCTTAGGTGGATGTTATATCTTTGGGTAGTTGGATTCTTCGTCTACTTCCTTGCAATTCTTTTCGCTACAATTTTCTAAAAGATAGTTTTTCGACACTTTATGGACAAGATGACAGGTTTTTAGACAGATTCAGAGTTTTTGAACAAGGCTACAATAAACTAAAAGCTTAAATATTACTTTTTCAACAAAATTTGACTTTTTCAACAAAGTCTTTAGGAGGTAATTAATTACATTATTTTAAGAGCAAGACGAACTAAAGGAGCAACGCTCAAAGCGATACAAAGCTTAAATATTACTACCTTTTAACAAAACTGTTAGATATATTTTGTAGTTTTATTCACTAATCTGTAGTTTTATTGGTATTTAAACTACAAGGCCCTCGCCACTTTAATTATTTAAATATTTCTTTTTACTAATTCTTATTTTTAGTCTTTGAAATTGATACATCTTTATCTAAAATAAAATAAAGTATTCCAAATGCAGCATATATAAATAGTATTGCAATGTGCGTTGTTATAAATGATGGGATTGAATAAAAAGTAGTAATATTTGATGGTGCAAACATAATGAATTCCAGGGAAATGAATGAAAGAGCTATTGTTAAGAAACATAGTTTAATCATTAATAATGCAAAACTTTTATGATTTGATTTTATATTAATAAGTGCAGCAACAATTCCTGCAACAATTATTAAACTTGTATCAATATCTCTTAGGAATGCAATATTTGGTATATTATTTGGAAATAATAAAGGAAGGGAAATTGTTAGTATTGCTAGCATAAACACTGTTTTTGAATGAGCTATTTCATCTTTTTGCCTTAATATGAAAATAATAAAGCTAAGAATTAGACTAATAGCAAAAATAATGATTTTTAAATAATAATTCAGACTTGAAATTTCAATTATTGAAAGAAGTACTGTTATTATTATTGCTTCTACAAAAGGATATTCAAATTTAATGCATTGATCTTCTTCTTTATTTTTTGATTTCATAATATCTATTTTGAATTTATTTCTAATTTTGTTAATTAAATTTCTAATTTTTCTTATTTTTTAATTTTTAAAATTCGCCAAGGTTGGGATTTGAACCCAAACTTCCCGAAGGAAACCGGTTGCCTTGTTTGCATCATTAAATCAGCTCTTGATGTTTTGAAAACTCAAGACCGGCGCGTTACCGGACTCCGCCACCTTGGCATTATATAATTTATAATGTGATTTATATGGATAAAATAAAAAATATTAGTTATAAAATAATAAAAATTATTGGTTTTTATTTTGAAAAATTTGTATTTTCAATATATTTTATAGTCAAATATATTTTTAAGCGTATATTAAAAATCAAACCAGAAACAGATGCGCTACAATTTAACATTGGCAAGATAAAGCAGGTGCTAAAAGAATCAAATAATGTCAGACTTGTATACTCACAAAAACAATTAGTTCCAAATATTAATTCTGAATTTAAGTGGAAAAATACAAATAAACAATTGCATCTTAATCCTGAATTAGAATCTAATCCCCACATATTAATAAATGGAATGAGTGGATTTGGAAAAAGCACATTGATAAAATCAATACTTACGGATATTTCCAAAAATAAAAAAGCAGCAATTATATTCGATGCGCACAATGAACATGAGAAAATAGTAAAGGAACTTGGAGGTTCGATATATAATATCAGCAATTTGGGATTTAATTTATTTGAGCTTAATGGATTAACAATAAATGAAAGAATTTCTGAACTTTCACAATTATTTAAAGAAGTTTTCGGATTAGGTTATATACAGACAATGAAATTAAGCCAATGCATCTGGTATACATATAGAAAACTTGGTGCACAGAGCAAGGAATCACGATTTGTGAAAACAGTTCCGACATTTTATAATTTATTGCAGGAACTTAATATTTTTATCAATAATGCAAAATCATTTAGTGAAAAAAATAGTTTACTGCATTTAAAAGGAAGAATAGAATTAATTAATAATAGAATATTTTCAAAAAGCAATGGCTCTCTGGCAGAGCTGAAAATAGGGATTAATTCATTATCATTAGAATCATTAAAAACAAGGGAATTACAATTTATTTACATATCAGAGCTAATTAAAAGACTTTATTCAACAATGCACGAAAACAGCAAGGAAAAAGGTTTAAAATTATATATTATAATTGATGAATCAGAATTAATTCTTGAATTGGCAGATATGTTTATCCGCAGACTAACAACAGAGGGAAGAAAATACGGAATAGGTCTTATTATTGTTACGCATAGATTAGTTGATTTAAGCAGGCAGATAATATCAAATGTTGCAACGTTTATTAGCTTTTTCATAGCAGAGCCACAAGATCTGAATTATGTTTCAGATCTGATTTCAGGAACTGATCCTATAAAAAGGCAAATAATCAGGTATAAACTTTCAAATCTTAAAATCAACCAGGCAATAATAATCAGCACAAAAATTAGGACGCCAATGCTTATTGAGGCATTTAATATAAAGAAAGTACTTGAAAATCTAAGCTTGCTAAATAAAGGAAATATCTGCATTATCAATAAGCATGAAGAAAAAGACCAGCAAAAAAATAATCAGATTGCAATTGCAGAAGAATTAAAAAAACCTGTTAAAATAGACGAATTAAAATTATTGTTTAATGAAGATGAGATAAATAACTTAAAAATAATGAAGGAAATTGACAAATTTGAAATTCAAGAAAATAATACGAATGAGGAATGGCTTATGTTGCATAACAATAGTTTAAGCATTGAACATGAAGTATATATTGAAAAAATACACAAAGAATTGAATGAAAATGGTATAAAAAATTTTATTATAGATAATAGAAATGGTCCGGATATTATTGCATATATTAATGGCAAAAAAATTGCAATTGAGTATGAAACAGGAAAGAAAAATATTTTAGACACATATGAAATGATTAAAAAAAGAGACAATAAATTTGACTTTATAATAATGTTTATAAATAAAAATGCATTTGCATCTTATAAGAATTTTCTTGAAAACAAGAATCTTAAGTTAAAAATATATAACATTAAAGAACTTGATAACTGGTCTATTGATGAGATAGAAAAAAAATAAAAAAGAAAAACTGAAAATTAAGCTTGTTTTATTGAATTATAAACAGCCTGCACCCATATTATTTAATTTTTTTTCATGTTTTGACTGATTGCCTCCTGTCTGATTGGATTTTTTAGCAATTACATTAGTAGATGGTTTAGTAACTGAATTTGCTGTTGGGGCTTTTGCACATCCTGCTGCCATTCCCATAAAACCTAATACTGCAATACCAGTAATAGCAGTGCGTAAAAATTTTTTATATTTGTCATTTTTTGTATTTTTATTTGTTTTGTCCATATTATTCACCTGAGTTTATATGTTAAAATAAAATATTTATACTCTACAAAATTTAAGAGGTAGAGTTTTGTAATTATTAAATATTATAATATAATATGGAGCAAGAATATAAAAATATTGTGAAAAATATATTGGTATTTCAGCAATAATATTCAAAAACTATAAAATTAGGAAAAGGCATTTGTTTGAAGCTATAAAATATTATTGAGATATTATCTATTGGATTTTTGATAACTCTGCTTCAATCAGTTTTAAAAAAAATAATAAAATGCAATTAAACATTGCTACTGGATTTTGCAAACTTTTCATTTTGCAAAAGCTTTTTTTAAAAGCTTTATTTCTTGAGAACTTCTTTTTAAGAAGTTCATTTTGCAAAAGCTTTTTTTGAAGAGCTTTATTTCTGCTAAATGTCTTTTCCAAAGAGCTTTATTTTTATTATTTATAAATATTATTTTTCAAATTAAAAGAAACAATCATCTCCTGGATCAGCTTAATCCCCAATAAAGAAGTAATATTATTTAGATCATAGGGTGGGCTTATTTCCATAACATCAAATCCAAGATTTGCTATTTCTGCTGATGCTCTTGCTAGAAATAAGAGTTCTAATGAAGACAGGCCGCCAGGAGACGGCACATTTACTCCTGGAGCAAAAGCAGGGTCAGCAACATCAACATCAATTGAGATATATGCATTTCTAAGAATGTTTTTTCTTATAAAGGTACTAAGTTGCTTTATGGTTTTTATTTTGAAATCAAACGAAGTAATAAGTTTTATTCCTGATTTTTTAACATTGGAAATTTCCTCTTTTTCAGGATCTCGTATGCCTATTAAAATACTTTTTTTTATATCTAACATTTCTAGTTTTGATAAATCATAAACAACAGACCCATAATAATGAGTATGAGAACTTATAAAATCTGGATGTGCATCAAAATAAATCAAGCTAAATTTTTGATTTAATTCTTTCATTCTTTTGTTTATTGCAGATAATGTTTCATAGGAAATTGAATGGTCTCCGCCGATTGTTACTGGTATTTTTTTGTGCTTTATAAAATTATAAACATTTTTTTTAACATTTTGCTTTTTTATATCTCCAAAATCATTTACTTTGAGGTTTTCAATTAATTTTTTTTCTGAAAAATCAGGAGATTCAAAAAAAGACAGGTTATTTTTTCGCTTTATTTTCTCAAATTTGTTTGAAATTTCTCTGACTGTGTTTGGCGCTAATTTAGTTCCTTTTCTTTTTGCGTCTGATCCAGTTTCATCAGGAACTCCAAAAATAACAAACTGCGCTTCTGACAAGCTTGAATTGTGAAAGCAAATTTTATTTTTCATTTTTTCATTTTTAATAATTTAATATTCTCTTTTATGAAAATGTTCTCTTTTGCTAAAATTTTCTTTTTTAAAGAAAAGGCTTACCTATACATTGAATCTGGCTCTTCCTTAAACTTCTTGATCTTTTCTTTCAGTTCTTTTGGAACTGTTGGCTTTATTTCTTCAAATGCTTTTTCAAAATCATCTTTTGAAACTGTTTTTTTATTATTTCTTATTGCATTCATTCCTGCTTCCCTGCATAAGTTCTCAATTTCAGCTCCTGTATAATTTTCAGAATGAACTGCAAGATCTTTTAATGAAACATCTTTTGCCAATGGCATTTTTCTTGTATGCACCTTGAATATTGACTCCCTTGCCTTTTCATCTGGAATCTCAATTTCAATTATTTTATCAAACCTTCCTGGCCTCAGCAATGCAGTATCAATCATGTCCGGCCTGTTTGTGGCGCCGATTACAATTACATTTTTCATTTCCTGAAGCCCGTCCATTTCAGTCAATAAAGTATCAACAACTCTCTGGGTAACAAAAGTATCATCCCCTGAATCCCTTGTTGATGCAATTGCATCGATTTCATCAATGAATATTATGCATGGTGATGCCATTTTTGCTTTTCTGAATATTTCTCTTGCTGCTTTTTCGCTTTCTCCAACATATTTACTCAGCAATTCAGGCCCTTTTATTGAAATAAAATTAATCTGCCTTTCTGTTGCAACTACTTTTGCCAGCAGGGTCTTTCCAGTTCCCGGAGCACCAACAAGCAGAACTCCTTTTATAGGCCTTATTCCCATTTCTTCGAATTGCTGTGGGCGCGTAATAGGAAGTTCAATAATTTCTTTTAACTGCTCCTTAATTTTCTCGCTTCCACCGATATCATCCCAGTGGAGATTCGGCCTTTCAATAAACACTTCTCTTAATGCGCTTGGCATAATGCTTCTTAATGCATCTAGAAAATTTTCCATGTTTACATTCAATTCTAGAAGAATTTCATTTGGAAGTGATTTTTTGTCTATTATTTTTGGAATTATTTTTCTTAGAGATGACATTGCTGCTTCCCTTGCTAGCGCTGACATGTCAGCCCCAGTATATCCATGTGTTAAGTCTGCCAGTTCGTCTAGATTTACATCTTTTGCAAGTGGCATGTTCCTGGTGTGTATTTGCAGGATTTCTTTCCTGGCATTCCTATCTGGAACCCCTATTTCAATTTCCCTGTCAAAACGGCCTGGCCTTCTTAATGCAGGATCAATTACATTCGGTCTGTTTGTGGCGCCGATTACAATTACTTCGCCTCTAGATCCTATGCCGTCCATTAGAGTAAGAAGCTGTGAAACCATTCTTCTTTCCACTTCATTTGTTGCCTCTTCCCTTTTTGGCGCAATTGCATCGATTTCATCCATAAAAATAATTGTCGGCGCCTTTTGCTTTGCCTCATTAAATATTTCCCTCATTTTTTCCTCGCTTTCTCCCACAAACTTGCTCACAAGAACTGGGCCTGAAATATCAATAAAATGCGCATCGCTTTCATTTGCAACTGCTTTTGCCAGCAAAGTCTTTCCAGTTCCTGGAGGTCCTGAAAGCAAAACGCCTCTTGGCGGCTCTATTCCAAGACGCTCAAACAACTGTGGATATCTCATTGGAAGTTCGACCATTTCCCTTATTTTTTTGATTTCATTCTGCAGTCCTCCTATGTCTTCATAATGCACATCGCTTATTTTAACCATTGATTCTGAAACTGGCTCTGTCTTAACATTCAACTCAGTTGCTTTTGTAATTTTTACAACACCGTGAGGAACTGTTTGCACAGCAATAAAATTAAACACATATCCAAACATTGGAATTGGGACAATATCCCCTTTTATAATCGGCTTGTCTTCAAGCCTGTTTTTTGCAAATTCTGAAAAATCAGGGGAAATTGTTGCCTTTTGGTTTGGCGGAGGCGCAAGAACAATCTTTTCTGCAATCTTGACATCTGCTTTTGAAACAAAAACTTTTTCGCCAATTCCAATTCCTAAATTCTGCCTTATATAGCCGTCAATTCTTATAAAATCCAGGCCTTCATCATTTTGATGCGCTGACGCAACAATAGCAACTGTTGATCTTTTTTTGCCTTTTATTTCAATTATATCCCCAGATAATAATTCAAGAAGCTTTCTCGCTTTTGAGTCTATTCTTGCAATGCTCCTGCCATCATCAGTAACAAGTGCGCCTGCAACAGTTAATTCAATTCCATTTGACATTTTTCCACTTTATTGGATTTTTATTTTTTATTATATCTAAGTTAATTTATGCATATTAATATTTTAGCAATATTTTATATAAAGGATTTTAAATAAGTTAATGTTGATTTTACATGATATTTATTTTATAAAATAATATATAATTAAAAAATTAATTCTTTAATTATTAACAGCAAATTCAGTTTTAAATAAAATATTAAAAATAATTTTTGAAAATAAACATGATATTTAATTATTGGAGATTAAATTAATAAAATTTAGGTTTATTTGCTGTTTATTTTTATATAATCTGACATGATGCTTAAAACTATTGGCGAATATGCATTCTGCATAATTGATTTTTCGTTCTTCAGCATTTGCCTCATTCCCAAGAGGCTTGTGATATTCTGAACCTGTAACTTCGGCTTATAGAGCGTTAGATAATAATAATATATTGTAGTTATATAAAATACCAAAGTATATAATTATTTACTTTTATTTAATGATTAGAATTAAATTTTTTAGTAAATTGATATTAAATCATATTGCAATGCGCATTCATCCATGAATTGAAATTCATGGTATCTTTGGCTTGAATATAAATAAAATTTAGACTTGGAATAAAAAAATAGGAAAGAATAGGACACAAGAAATTATTAAGATAGAAACTGATAAAAATATTGATGAGGCACTTAATGCAATAAAAATATCTAAAAAAATATTAAAAAATAAATTTATATAAATGGCAATGCAATGAAAGACAACAAAACAAATATTAAAGAATTGAAAGACATGGTGCAAAAATTCTGTGAAGACAGAGACTGGGATCAATTCCATAATCCTAAGGATCTTGCAATAGGAATTTCAACAGAAGCAAATGAACTTTTAGACCTATTTAGGTTCAAAAGTGATGCAGAAATCAATGAAATTATGCAAGATTATAAAAAAAGAGAGAAAATTGGCGAAGAGCTTTCTGATATTTTTTATATGGCTCTGAGATTTGCACAAAAATTTGACTTTGACATTTCAAATGAACTTGAAGAAAAAATGAAAAAGAATATGGCTAAATACCCTATAGAAAAGGCAAGAGGATCAAATAAAAAATATAATGAATTTTGACATTATCTCTTATCTCAAGAATAAAGATTTGGGGCTTCTATATATAACCCCTAAATTCTTTTGCTCCCATCGGGATTTGAACCCGAGTTGCAGAGTTGAAAGCCCTGCGTCCTTGGCCGAACTAGACGATAGGAGCATTTGATTTTAAGATATTTAAAATTTGTTTGTGTATTTCTGGAATAGTAATATTTCCATTACAATTCAGAATAAATATATTATTATATTTTTTTGATAAACTTTTATATTCTTTTCGTACCTTATTTAGGAATTCTGTTTTTTCAAAATATTGCTTATTTCCTTTTCTTGAATTTATTCTTTTTAATGCTGCTTTCGGATCAATATCAAAAATTATTGTAAGGTCTGGTTCAGGAAAAATTTTATTTGTATTTTCCAACCATTCTGTTTTTAAGCCCAATGCAGAGCCATAAGCAATTGTTGAAAAATAATATCTGTCGCAAATAATAATTTTCTTTTCTTTTGCTGCTTGTTTAATTTCCCTAACATGCTCGGCTCTATCTGCCATAAATAATAATTCTACTGTATCTGGATTTATTTCCTGCTTTTTTATTAAAGATTTTACAAACAGCCCTATTTTATTATCTGTCGGCTCTCTTGTTAAAAAGCATTTCTTTCTTGTCTTTGCTTTTAAATAGTTATACAATAACTCTGCTTGTGTTGTTTTTCCAGATCCATCAATACCTTCAAAAACAATAAACATTAAATCAATTAATTAAAAAATTATGCATTGCGTCTTGCAAAAGACAGCAAAGATAAAATAGGGATTAATACAAATAAAATAACAAAGGGGATTGCAGCTAAATAAATAATAAAATTATAAAAATTAATTGAAATGAAATTAGGATTAATGTAATGTATTATTAAAAATATGATCAGTATTGCAATTATATAAACTAGAAAAACATATGAAGTATTAAGGAAACTTGAGGATAAAATCGACTTTATTTTTCTTTTGGAGTTTCCTATTCTTTCAGCAATCCATAAAGAAACAATTAATGGAAAAATAATTGCACCGGGAATGTAAATAATTGCTGTTCCGGCTTCTGATAAAAATTTTAATGAACTGCTTGGAATTGCACTTGGATCTAAATTTACAATCAAAATTAATAACAAGCCAATGCCAAGCATGAAAACCCAAAAAAGAATCGGCTCTGTAATTTTTATTTCATTTAATATGACTTGCTCCTCTGTTTCTTTATTTGGGCTTTGACTATTTGTTTCTTTTTCATCTACTACTTTATATTCAATATGTTTCAATTTATCACAAACTCATTTTATTTGTCATTGTTGTTTATTATTCATTTCTGACCTGTTTTATATTTGTTTTATTTGCTTTTATTTTATATTATTTTTTGCATTTTTATTACTATTTATTAATTATTATTGGTTTCCTTCCAATTGAATAATAGTCAAAGCCTAGGTTTTTCATTTTTTTAAAATCATATATATTTCTTCCGTCAAATATGACTTTGTGATTAAGCAGAGTTTTAATTGTATTGAAATTTGGTGCCTTAAAATTATTCCATTCAGTTGCAATTATTAATCCGTCTGAATTTTTTAAAGCATCATACATATTATTAAAATAATCAATTTGTGGGAAAATCCTTTTTGCATTATCAATTGCAATAGGATCATATGCTTTGATTTTTGCGCCGTGCGAAAGAAGCTTGGATATTATTGCTAAAGATGGAGCTTCTCTTATGTCGTCTGTTTCTGGTTTAAATGACAGCCCCCATAAAGTAAATGTTTTATTCTTGATATTTGAATTGAAATGTTTTAAGATATATTCAATTAATATTTGTTTTTGATGAGAATTAGCATTATCTAATGCTTTTAACAATTTAAAATCATAGTTTTTTTCAATTGATGTTTGATAAAGAGCCTTAACATCTTTTGGAAAACAGCTGCCACCATATCCAATGCCTGGATATAAGAATAATTTTCCAATTCTTTTATCAGAACCAACACCAATTCTGACATCATCAATGTTTGCATCAGTTAAAGAGCATAAATTTGCAAGCTCATTAATAAAACTTATTCTTAGCGCAAGCATTGCATTGCTTGCATATTTTGTAAGTTCAGATGAATTTGTATCCATGAAATAAATATTGTTTTTTGCCTTTAAAAACGGCTTGTATATAATTTCCATAATTTTCTTTGCTTTTGAACTTTGTCCCATATTATTTATACCAACAATTATTCTATCAGGATTTTTAAAATCTTTTATTGCCTTTCCTTCTCTTAAAAATTCAGGATTTGAAATAACATCGAATTGCGCATTTTTGTCTGCGGATTTTCTTATTATTGATTCAATTTTTTTGCATGTACCGACAGGAACAGTGCTTTTTATGACAATTAATTTATAATTATTGATTGACGCTGCAATAATTTTTATTACTTTAAAAACATTTGATAAATCTGCTGCGCCTTTTTCATTTTGTGGCGTACCAACAGCAATAATTAGAATATCTGTTTTTTGTATTGTAGAACTCAAATCAGAAGTAAAAAATAATCTTTTGTTTTTTACATTTTTTTGCATTATATGATTTAACCCTGGCTCATAAATTGGAATTGTTCCTTTATTTAACATATTTATTTTTGCTTTGTCATTGTCAATGCAGTAAACAGTATTAAAGTCAGATAAACAAACACCAGTTACAAGACCAACATATCCTGTTCCTATTATTGATATTTTCATAATATCTTATATGTATTTTTATTATTGCAGTTGTTTTTTTATGGTTAAAAAATTAAAAATTTATTGCTTATTATATTTTGCTTAATCTTTCATCGATTTCCTTTATACTGAGTTTAGTTGAAATTAATGGTATTTTTTCTACTTGTGCAAGTTTTACTGCCAATTTATCTATGTTTGTTAATCCCAATAAAACAACTATTTTTGGTTTTATTGGTGCAACTCTTATTACAACCATTGGTGATCTGCCAGTGGAAACATTATCAAATAAAAATGCCCGCTCTGTTGTAACGCCAAATAATTTCGGATATTCCATTGGCGCCATTTCCAGTATAACTCGCAGGCTGTCCAAAAAAGTGTATCCGAATATTTTTATTGTATCAAGATATGAGGGGTTTGCAATTATTTTTCCATCAATTAATGTATTAAAATCATTGCCATTAATAAATGAGTTAAATTCATGAAGCGTGTAAAAAGGCTCCTTTTTTGGCATGTCATTTGTTCTGAAGTTTTCCAGACTTTTTGTTACTGTGCCTCCTCTTGTTTCATCTATTGTAAATAATGCATCAACAAATCTTTTTATTATGCTTATCCCAGGGCTAAGCCTTCTATTAGCTTCATAATCACTTATTGTTGATGTTGAAATATCTAGGTATTTTGCAAGTTCTGTCTGGGAAATTCCAAACAATTCTCGCCATTTTTTAATTGTGTCTCCAACATTTTCAGAGAGTGTTATTTCTCCTGCTATCTTCTCTTTTAAATCATCCATAAATCCACATTATTTTTTGTTTTTATTTCTGGATCTTGATTGATGTTTTGCAGATGTTTTCAAGGGCTTGTGCTTTTGTTCAATATCTGAATAGATTTTTTTAATCTCTTCTGGCATTTCCTCGTTCTTGTTTTCCTGTGCTGGATTTTTATTTTTCTTTAAAATGCCAAATACAATCAATACTATTCCAGCAATTAATATAATAAACGTAATTAATCCAATAATCGCCATTCTGCTGAAAATAGGCACTAATGTTGAATTTAAGTAAACATAGATGATTGATACTGAAATATTCTTGCTTGCGGACTTGCTCCCATTTGTATTGTCAATAACAAAATAATATGTTTGATTAAGTTTTTGTTTTGTTAAATTTGCTTGATAAACATTAGGGCTTGATTCTGGATACTGAATTAGAGTAGTATTCTGATTTATTAAAATAATCCCATTATTTATTTGGGATTTTGCTTCATTTAATCCATTTACTTTATTTAAATTACTTGCAACAGAATTATTCCATTTATTAAATCCAGATCCATTAAATAAATAAAAATTAACAGGATTATTACTTTTAAGAATTAATGCAAATTTTGAAAGATTTTGTATAGGCAATGAAAAATAAGAATAATTGAATGCATTTACTTCAAGCGTTTTATTGATGTAATAACTGCTGCTTTTTATTTGATTGAACAAATAACCAGAAGACGCTATTAAAGCTATGAAAAATATTAATACTAATAATAATCCAATGTACACAAATTTTTTTATCATACAATCTTTTTTTAATTTAAATAATTAATTTTTGATTTGTTATTTGCTAAAAGTTTGATGCAACTTCCTCGCTTTTTATTGGAATTGATGTTGCTATAATTGGCTTTGTTTTGTTTGGACTTCCTGAAAATGCGCCATTATCTACTTTTTTTACTGCTGTTCCTATTGCTGTTATTTCCATCCATTCATTATTATGCATGTATTCTACTTTTAATTTCACGCCTATTACGCCGTCTGCGCCCAATCTTTCTGCTTCATCAGCCAGCCTCTGGATTGCTAATGCTTTTGCCTCGTGCATTAAATTTGTTATTGGTGTTAATTCTCCTTTTATAACACCTTTTATAGACGTTGCGAGTGAACCGAGGACACCCATGCTATATACTGAATTTCCCAGAACAAGGCCAATAGGCACATATCCTGCATCTCTTAATAACCAAAAATCGCTTGTTGATATATCGCTTGTAAAAACCATAGATAACATCTAATTTTTTTCAATACTTAATATAAATACTAAATAATAAAAGTTTTGTGATTTATTATTTAATTGTGTTATTTTAATATATTTATATTTTATGGATTTAAGTTGCTTAAAATTTATAATTCCTTGCAATAATTCAATAAATTGCCATGCAATCAGACTATTTTTTTATATAAAAATATAAATTTTCTTAAAAACTGCAAAAAATATACTTTAAGAAGCAGCAAAAATATTTATAATTAACATTAATGAAATTTTACATTAAACTTAAATCTATTCTTCAATAGCAGTTTTGAATATTAGAGGATATATTTTATTATGGCGCAAAATTGGTTGTCCTAAAAATATATAAAATGTCATGTTTGTGTAATTGTGCGCAAATAAGTATTTTTGTCCCAAAGCCAATAATACACAAGGCCAATAATAACACAATATTTAAATATTCATTAATTCATTTAATAAGAGATATAATGAAAGATAATGTTGTGTATTCATTGCTTATAATAGTAATATTTGTTTTGCTCGCAATAGCTCTTTTCCAGCTTTACTTTTTTTCAAATCTTCTTAACAACCAGGCATCAATAAACTTGCAGAATTCAAACTCTTTAATAAAACTCCAAAATATAAATTCTAGCTATATATTCATCACAGCAACTGGCTCAGCATCTGCACAGCCAAGTTTTGCAACAATATTTGTAAATTTGCAGGCTTTTGGTAATAATCCTGGCTCAGCAACAAACAATTTGTCATTTGCATTACATGATCTCAATGCTAGTATTCTTAAATATATAAATGGAAATTTGAGTAATATAGCAACTACTTATTTTACAATATATAATAGAAGCAGCTATTATGGCAACTTTAATGCAAGCAAAAAAGATTATGTTGCGCAGGAAACCTTGTCAATCAAAATTTTAAATACAAGCGATGCAATAGGGGCTGTTTCAGGAATAAATGGGACCTCAATTACAAATGTTGTTGAAAATCTTTCAAGTTCTCAGATTGCATTATTAAGGAAAACAGCGCTTTTGCTTGCAATGAAAAATGCTACAAGCCAAGCTACCCTGCTTGCTGGAAATAAAACAATTAGTATTGAAAATATAACTGTTAATTCGTATCATTTTTATCCTTTTGCGTTTAGTTCTGACATGATAAGTTCTGCATCAGCAAAATCCCTGGCAGTGCAAAATCCATCCTTTTTCATAGGAAACGATACAATAACCCAAAGCATAACTGTAAAATTTATGTTTACGAAATAAAGCTTTTAAAAAAGTTGTAAAATAGGACAACAACATAATAAATTCAAAAAAAGAAAAAAACAAAAAACAGGAATAATTTATTAATTTTTATTAAAAATTATCTTATTAAAAATGCCCTGACAATTCAGACGCCTCAGAACTTACTGATTCGCTTGTTTGTTTTGAAGATGAAACCAATACGACATCTCCTATATTTTTTATATTTTTAAACAAAACGCTTTTATTCTGCAGAATTTTCTTCATTTCTTCATTGTCTGCATTCTTCCATTCTATCATCAATAATCTGCTGACCTCTCCTTTTTCAAGATCTATTATTGCATCTCGAACTTCGCCAAGATAACTTCCAGCATCGCTGTATATATCCATATTATATATTGTAGATATTCTCATATTAACACCATCGCCTTTTTTCATTTTTTCATTATTTTTTAATAATAAAATACAAAACTAAATTTAAATATTTTCTGTTTAATAAATTAATAGAGGTTTTTTCGTATTTTTCAAATTTTAGCGAGTATTTTTATTAGTTTTTTATAATATATTATAAATAATAGGATTTATAAATAATAATTAAATAACTAATAAATTATATTAAAATATAATTTATAATTTTTAATATAATAAAAATATTATTTTGATTATTTTAAATGATAAAATGAATCTAAATATAATTTCAATATTTAAAAGTTTTTTTTCAAGTTCTAAGCGAATAATTAATATTAGCTATAAACCATCAAGGCATGAATTTAATAAATCAATTAGAATTATAATAATAGGCATATTAATAATAGGGTTGCTTGGATTTGTCATGTCGATCATAATAGGATTGCTTGCAGGAACTCCAATATTGCCTTAATAATTTATAAAAATCTTTTTAACATTTTATTATTATTTTTCTATTTTATAATTTAGTTTTTGAATTGCATGAAAATAGAAATTGATATAACAAAATCAGCCCAGCAAAATGGAAACGAATATTATAATAAATACAAAAAATTAGTTCAAAAAAATCTTAGCATTAATAAAGTAGTTCAGGATATGAAAAACAGGCTTGAAAAAATCAGATCAAAATCCATGGAAATTGATTCAAAAAAAGCAATAAAGCAGATTAAAAAAGAATGGTTTGAAAAATTTCATTGGTTTTATACAAGCAATAATCTTCTTGCAATCGGCGGCAGAGATGCAACCCAAAATGAGCTTTTAAATTCAAAATATTTTACAGATTCAGACTTGTTCTTTCATTCAGATATTTTTGGCGCATCTGTTGTCATATTAAAAGATGGGGTTAATGCTTTAAGTGAAATAAAGCAGGAAGTTTCCCAGTTTGCAGCATCATATTCAAGCGCATGGAAAGAAATGCTGAAAACAATTAATGTATACTGCGTCAAGAGAGACCAGGTAAGCAAATCAACGGGAAGTGGATCCATTTCAAAAGGCAGTTTCTTGATATCAGGAACAAGAGAATACTACAGAAATATTGGACTGGGTCTTGCGCTTATTATAAGCAATGAAAAATTAAATTCAATTCCAATAATAGAATTTGAAAAGATAAAAAACATTAAGCAAATCAATAAATATATAATAATCAAACAGGGCAGGCAAAAAAAATCAGATGCAGCAAAGCAAATCTCTAAATTCCTTGATTATAGTAATATTGACGAGATAATGCAATTATTGCCAGCAGGAACTTTTTATATTGAATTGAAGACTAATATGATTTAATGCAAATCAAGACAGACAAAATAATAATAAAAAAGCAAAAGCAAGATCTTGAAATTATAAATATAACTGACCAGGTAAATGAATTAATTGCAGATTCAGGCATTGTAAAACAGGGTTTTGCAATATTGTTTGTTATGGGTTCAACAGCAAGTATATCAACAATGGAGTATGATCCAAACTTAATCAAGGATTTTGAAAAAGCACTTGAAAGGATCAGCCCCTCGAACATAGATTATGAACACCATAAAACATGGGGCGATTTTAATGGAAAAAGCCACATAAGATCCTCAATTATAGGTCCTGGAATAACAGTTCCGATCAGTAATAGCAAGCTTATGCTCGGTGCATGGCAGAAGATAGTATTAATGGATTTTGATATTCAAAAAAGAGAACGGGAAATAATTGTTCAAATAATCACTGAATAAAAATATCAAAAATAAAATAACAAACAAAACCCGCAAGCCAATAGTCAAATCCTTCCTTTTGATTCGCCTGTCTTGACTCCTCTTGCAATTAAATGGGACAGTCTTAGCAAATCAGTGCATGATGTAATTATATTTTTTATATCCTTTAATTCTAATAATGTCTGAATATAAAATTTTTCATGATAAATATTTTCTTTTTTATATTTCTTTATTATACTAATCTGGTTTTTAATACTTTTTTTATTTCCTTTTCCAAATTTTTTCAATGCATTTATTAATTTGCCAGGCCTGGGTCTATCCCGGGTTATAACCACTGCATCAATATCTAGCTGTTTCTTTATTTTATAAATATCAACAATATTTAATCCTGCAATCGCAATTCCATTCAATGCAATAAGTTTTATCTGGCTAAAGAATCTGGAATACTTAATCATTCTAATTATTTTATCTGTTGCATCATTCCCATTGATGTCAATATATTTAGACAATATGCCCTCAGTAGTATTTTTTCTCCCAATAACCCCAATTATCAATACTTTATTTTTTTTATTAGCCTGTTTTTTATCAGGTTTTGGTTTTATTATGTTCTGCCTTATAAATGGACTGCTTGTAATAGCAATAATTCTTATGCCATTTTTCACAAAATCTACTTTATTTTTTCAACATCTTCTTTTAATTCTTCAAAAGATTCCTTGATTTTATCCAATGTTTTATTTAAAATTTCTATTGGTTTTTTATTTTCTGTTTTTAAGACAAGCACGGGCCTACCTATTTCAGGATGTTCTTTTGTAACTCCTGCAAAAACAACTTCCTTCTGCTCTATTAAGTTATTTGCAATTAAATCTAAAATTGTTAAATCATTTGTATCAAATTCCAATCTTAATTCTTTTGCCTCATTTTTTATAATATTTGCCTTCATAATCTCACATCTTGCTAATCTGTTTATCATTTAAAATAATTTAAATGAGTTAAATAAATATTTAATTTTATTTAATAATAAAAATTGGCTTGCTTTTCCATTCTGTTTATTTTTTTATCAATTAAATTATTTTTATTATTGCTTGTCAAAAGAAGAAATATTTTTCATATGGTTAATTGAATTCAATGCCCTAAATGTTGCTAGCAAGGTATTATATCTTGCTCTTGTTCTGCCTCTTGAAAAACTCCATGCATCCTTTAATCCAGCAAGTTCAAGCATTTTCTTTACATGCTTGTTTGTTACAATTCCAAGCCCCTTGGGTGCAGGCTTTATAATTACCTCTACGCTTCCAGCCTTTCCCTGTATAATTACTGGTAGGCTGTGTTTTGTTCCGCACAAGCACTGCCATGAGCCACATCCGAAAATAATAGGAATTATATTCTTTTTTGCATTTGTTACTGCAGAGTCAATTGCTGCTTTTACTTCAACATCCTTGCCAGCCCCAAGTCCGATATGCCCATTGTAATCCCCGACAATGGCAACTGCTCTGAATTTTTGTTTTCTATTATTTTTTGTCATTCTTTGAACGCTTGCTATCTCAATCACTTCATTCTTTAGATTTGGTAATAAAATATCAATTATTTCAAGCTCTTCAACTCTTTTTCCAAGATGGAATATTTGTTCCAATGATGTTATTTCCCCTCTTTTTATCATTTGACCGAGCTCTGTTTTCGGTTCCCATGATTCCATTATAAATTGTTCTTCCAATTAACCACTTAATTTTTGTTTTATTTGTTCAAATAATTTATCTAATTGCTTAACATCAATATTTTTTGTATTATATGATGAAAAATGCACTGCAAATTTATTTTGATTTTCAGCAGACATTTTATTTGCATATTCTAAAATGCTTTTTCCGCGTAATCTGTCTTCATCAAATGAAATATTGCTCAATATATTCAGTCCATTGTCAATCGCGCCTTTTGCAGCTGCAAAAACAACTGAATTTTTTGTCGGCCTGTAAAGACCAATATCAAGGACAAATTTTTTTGAAAGCAGTTCTGAATTTTTTGATTTTAATTCTTTTGCAAGCAAGAAACCTGTTAAATATGCTGTTGGAATATTTGATTTTGGGTTCCATCCAAAATCCTCTAATTTTTTTGAAATAACACTTAATGTGATTTTATCCCCTTTTGTATCATACTGCCTTATCTGCATTATAATGTTTTTATTGCTTTTTCTGACAGTAACTATAGGCAGGCCTGATTTTAAAAGCTTTATTCTTTTTCTGTAATTTGTTACTGCTTGTTTTCTCCTTTTTTTAACTTCAATCATAAAATCTTTTAGTTATTTGCTCATATTATATTGTTATATATGCTTTAATTCATTTATTTTTTCATCTGAAAGATTAACACCATTGCTTTTAATATGGTTTAGCAAAGATATTTTTGTTGCAAAAATATTTCCTTTAACAAGTTTATTAAAGGATTTAAATAGTTCATTATTGATCATTTTTTCATTTTTTAATTTTTTTAGGATTCTTCTTTGTGCGCGGATTTTTTTCATATAGCTAATAACGCCTCTTGCATTTTTAGTGCCTTTTCTTCTTCCAGGCCCCCGTGATCTACCTTGCTTTCTTTTATATTTCAGAACTTTTGAATGAAAGCTTAAATTATGTTTGTCTTTTTTAATAATTATATTTCCATCTTTTATCAGCTTTTTTACATCTTCTCTTGTTAATGCTTTTTTAATATCTTCAATTGCAATAGGTTTGAATTTAATTTTATTAATTCCTTTTTTTGTTATTTTTTTTGCAATTCTTTTGACAAGTTTCATTTTTTATCCCATATACTATTTTATATTTTTACTTCAATGCCTCTGTGTTTGGCTTTTTATCAGGTTCTTTTTTATTATTATTTAGTTGCTTATTTTTTATTTTATTTAGTAAATCTTCATTTATATTTTTATTTGACACCTTTATATTATTTTGTTTTGCTAAATTAATTAATTCTAGTCTTTTTTTCATCCCTAAATCATGAGAAAGTATAAACAGATAATTCTGTTTTTCATTTTCAAATTCCTTTAATTTATGTTTAAATTCATTAATATTCTTGATTAAAACAGGTTTTTTATTATTTATTCTTAGTCCTTTTATTTCTTTTTTATTTCCCCAGCCTATTGTTGGTTCTGCGCCCATAAAATTCTTTTTAACTCTTTTCTTATTATCAATGCCTCTTTGTTTTCTCCATCTTGCTTTTACTCGTTTTCGCTTTTTTGTACCGAAATTTGGAATATTGAATTTGGGGTGTTTTCTTTTTTTTATCTGAACCATATTATCATTTATATTTTAATATACTTTTTTATAATCTGTTATTCTTTTTGATTTTTCGTTTATTCCATTGCATAATAGATACCATCTTGAAATACTCTTTCATCCTTATTTCTAATTTTGCATATTTTCCTAATATTTGCTGCTGTTTGAGCTACATTGTCAAGGCTTGTTCCGTAAATTTTAATTTTTTGACCATTTATATCTATTTTAGTGTCTCCGAGAATGGTTGCTGATCTTTTTGCTCTTTCTCCTATTATATTTTTAATATTAAACATTTTGTCAGAAACTTCAGCAGTAATTGGAAAATGTGCTGAAACAGTCTGCATATTTATTTCGAAGTAATTCTGCACACCATTCATATCATTTGTTAATTCTTTTGCAATTGTTTGCTCTATTTTTGCTGCTTTTTTTTCTAATTTTTTAATTTTATTTGAATCTATAATAATATTATTATCCTGGATTTTCACATTTAATAATAAATCATTAAATTTCCTTGTATTATTACCCAGTTTTCCGCTGATTTTTATTTCATTATTTTTAATTTCAACTTTTGTGTCTGGTTTAATTTGTAAAGAAATCATAATCATCATTTATAAAATAAAATTAATAAACATATAAAATAAGTCTTCCTCCAATATTATTTAATTTTGCTTCCTTGTTTGTTAATAATCCACGCGATGTTGATACTATAAGTATTCCAAAGTCCTTGCTTAATATATACCTAGATTCATATTTCTGGAATTCATCTTTTGATATTGCATGCCTTGGTTTTATGATTCCAATCGCATTTATTTTGTTTGATAAGCTTACTTTTAATTTTTTAACATGGCCTTGTTCAAATTCATTAAAATCCTTTACATATTCATTTTTTTTCATAACCTCTAAAACTGATTTTATTAATTTTGTAGAATTTATTATACATTCTCTTCTGCCAATTCTTTCATTTGTTTTTATTGTATTAATTGCATCAGCTAATAAGTCTACCATAATTTTCAACCATATTTATTAAAGCCTATTTTAGGAGCAACTTCTCTGAAACATCTTCTGCAGATAAACAAATGATATGATCTTATAAGTGCTCTGCTTGATCCACATATTTTACATTTTCTTAATCCCTTTCCTTTATATTTTACATTTTCATTTACTTTCATAATTATTCAGCCATTGAAACATTATAATTTTCTTTTAAATAATTTTGAATGTCATTAATAGATATTATTCCATGTTTTTTTGATATTTTTGCATTCTTTATTTTTCTTAATTTTACTCTGAAACCCCTTCTCTTAAATGAGATATTAACATTCATTCCAATCATCCCTATTTTTGGATTATATTTTACATTTGGTATATCAATATATTCTTTTATTCCAAAACTCAAACTGTTTATAGAAATGCTCTTTGGATTTATTGTAAAATTGACAGCATCAAATAATTTAGTTAATAATGGTTTTATGTCTTTATTTCTGATTGTTACAAAAGCCCCTATTTTTTGGCCTTTTGAAATTTTAAATGAAGGATTTCTTGTCTTTGAAAGCTCATTCGCAGGCTTTTTGTTTGTAATAATTTCTAATAATTGCTTTGCATTCGACTGATTTTCTTCAATATTTCCAGTGCCTATATTTATTACAACCTTGTCTATTAAAATACTTGACATTGGATTTATTTTATTTTCTTGATTTTTTTTACTAATGTTTTTAGTAGTAATTTTATTAGCCATACTAATCTATTCCTATGTATCATTAATTTTTGTTATTTATTCAATTATCATTATATTTTTTAATGATGTTTCAAATTCATTATTCTCTTTTTTTATTATTACTTGTTTTTTATTTTCCAGATTTTTTATTTCATTTAATGTTCCTATGTTTCCTACATGAACACCGCTAATAATAAAGCATTTGGCATTTTTTTTCAATGCCAGCACTTTGCTTATCTTTTTATCATTGGTTATTATTACCGAGTCATTTACATTAATGTCCTTTGACCCCTTAATATTTGTTCCGTCATGAAGTCCTATCATTATTATATCATTTTTAACCTTGTATTTTCTAATTACCTTGCATATTCTTGATAATGTTTCATTTCCTTTAATTTCTTCAAAAGCAAAATGCGATTTTGTGTCAATTGATACTTTATAACTTTTGTTTAATTTATCAATATTTATAATATCATTCAGTCCGATAGGAAATCTGTAATCCTTGATTATTTTTCCATTTACCCTAATAAAACCCTGCTTGATTATTTTAATTATTTCTACTTTTCTATCACTTAAATTTAATTTATCTCTTATAAATAAAAGCAACGGGATTGATCGTTCTTTGCTGTGTTTTCCGCATGTTTGCTTTGTTGTATATTTGTTGTGTTTTTTTGATATTGCATAATAAGCCGGTGAATTTAAAGATTTCATATGTCTTTTATTTCCTTTTCTTCCCATCAAATCATCTAAATTTTATTATCTGTATCTTTTTTATTATCTTTATTAGCATTAGCGTCTTCATTTTCTTTATTTTTATTAATTTCTTCATTAACCTGGTTTTTCTTTTCTGTCTTATTATTTACTTGATTTTCCAGAACTGTTTTGCTGATGCTTAATTTTTTAAGTCTTAGTTTATCGCTAAGATTCAAATCAGTTATATAAACATTATTAATATTTATTGGTATATTATGTTCTTTTCCTTTTGCATTTTTTCTATTCAATGAATCAATAAATAACCTTGATTTATTCAGATCAACTTTAATCACTTTTCCGCTAGATCCCTTTTTTAAGCCCCTAATTATTTTGACACTATCCCCTTTTGAAATCTGAATTGATCTTTTTTTAATTTTCAGTTTTTCTTTTAGTTCTTTTTCAATATGTGCATGGGCAAAATGCTGTTTAATATGAAGTGGTGCATTAAATCTAAATTTTCTCTGTTTTCTTGGTTTGCTAGATTGAATCATCTTCATTTATATCACTCTGGATGCAATTCCTGCAAGTTTTAGATTTCTTTCAATAACTTCTCTTGCCATTGCCCCTTTTACCTCTGTTCCAATTGGCAGATTAGTATCTGATAAAAGTATTACTGCATTATCCTCAAATTTTACTCTCAGTCCATTCAATCTTCTTATTGGCTGTTTTTGTCTTATAATAACTGATCTTACTATTTTTTTAACATATTTAACATCCCCTGTTTTTACGCTTGCCATAATAATATCTCCAATTCCAGCGCTAACCAGTTTTCCCCGTTTTCCTGATTTGCCGATTCTGCCGATCATCATAACTGTTTTTGCGCCGCTGTTATCTGCACATGTTAAAACAGATCCGATTGTTACAGCTTTTGAAATATGTGTTGACAAACCTTTCATTTAAATTACCTACTATTATTTTTCTTCCTCTTCTTCATTAGTTTTATTATTTATTATTTTAGTCACAACAAAAGATTTTGTTTTGCTTAATCTTCTAGTATTTGCAATAATAACTTTATCTCCTGTTTTTGCATTTATGCATTTTGGATTATATGCATGGATTTTTGATGTATTTCTTAAAGATCTTTCATATTTTGGAAGAAATATTGAATACTCTCTTTCAACAGTGACTGATTTCTCAGCCTTGTCACTAACAACAATACCTTTGAATTTTAAGTTGTGAATTTTTAAATTGCCATGTATTGGGCATTTAATATCCTTGCATTCCATAAAAATCATATATAATAAATATTAATCCTTTAATTTTAATAAGTAAAAACGCGTTTTTTGTAAATTTTATAATACTTAGTTTATTTTATTAGTTTAATACATTTCTCAATACGTTCATAAGGTTTATAATTTATATCCCTTCCATTTATAATAAAGGTATTTTTTCCGTCTGTAAATTTAAATACAGAGATTTTTTTAACTATTTTCTCAATACCTTTTTTAGTATTAATAATTAAGAGATTTTTTGTTTCATCTATTACAATGCCTTCTAAGCCTGATTGATATATGTCAGAACTATTAATTATTTTTACACGAAGATTTATAAATTCGTGCAATAGTATATTTTTATTGTTATACATAAATTTAAACCTTTCCTTTTTTTGTAAAAAATATTTATTGCCGTTTGTCTATTTATTAATCTAATATATTAACTTATTTAGAGGTTTTATTTAATTTTTTAAGTATATGTTCAAATTTTTAAAATACAAATTAATTAAGATATTTTAACAATCAAAAAGTATGAAAATAATATATCACGATCAAAATAATTTCAGTCTATTTTTTACTTAACCAATACCTTATCGCTGATATTAATAATTCTGTCAATATCAAATTTTATTATTGTATTATAGTCTGTTTTTATCAGCATTTTGCCTCTTTTTACATCAAATGCAGTTATTTTCCCAATATAACCTCCCAGCTCGTTTAGTACATATTTTCCTTTAATTTTTGATTTATTTATTGCACTTTGTTTTAAGAATGAGCTTAGTTTGCTGATGCCATAGCCAATAACTATTGCAATTGTATCAAAAGCAAGATACTGCCAGAAAAATATTTGGCCTATTATCCAAGATACTGTTAAATACAAAATAGCAATTGTTATAATAATATAGCCTATATAAATGCCATTGTTTATTGCTTTATACCGCAAATGCTTGTTTTCTAGGTCAATTATCCTTCCAATCAAGTATAATGTTATTGCAATTGGAAACAAAAGAAGAAATCCTTCAATTGAATAAGAAAATAAAACTATTAAATTGCTTGTAGTTGCTTTCATAATAGAATAATTCTGAAAACCAATAATAAGGCTTATTACTGTGAATAATATTGTGCTTATATAAAAAATAAAGCTAAATCTGTCAATGCTGAATCCAAGGCCTCTAAATGAAGACACAAAGCTTTCTTCCAATCCAAATCCCTTAATTAATAGATAAATACCTATTAATGCAATTGGCAATTGCCATCCAAAATTGAAATAATAACTTATTGCAAACAACAAAAGCAGCACAGCAGGAATTCCAAATACAATTCTTGCATAATGAGGCTCTTTTAATTTTTCCAGTATTGTAAAATAAGTGTTTTCAAATTCTTCTGCTGTTTTAACTCTCACAATGTCAACGCTGTTTATCTTTATTCTTGTTTTCAATAAAGGTATTACTCTATTGTCGCTTGCCCCGTCAGTGACAAGTATGCAGGAATCTATTTTAAATCTGTCTAAAATTTTGTCTATTTGCCGAGATATTTCAACATCTGCAAAATATCCTTCTTTTTCAGCACCACTTATAGTGGCAAGAATAACATCAAATCCGTCTGCTTTCATTGTGTCATATTTTTTAATTGCCTCAAATATTGCATTGGCATCTGAATCCTGAGGATCTGCCAGTGCCAATTTTACAGCTGAATTTAAATTGTTGATCCTGCCAATTACAGGCCCGCTTATGCCTGTTTTTCTATAAAGATCATTATCAATATCAACGCATAATACTAATATTCTCTCGCTCATAAAATCTTAATGTTCAAAATTTTAAATAAATTATTTATAATATTATTTTTATTATTTATTATATCTAAGATTATAACTTTATAAATTATATTTATATAATATATTATTAAAAGTTATATAAAAAAAATAAAAAAAGAGTGGAATTGTGATTGATCTCAAAAAAAATGAAGAAACTATTTTAGAATATTGGTTTAAGAATAATATCAATGAAAAAATAAGGGAAATTAATAAAAGCAAAAAAAAGAAATTTTTTTTTCTTGACGGCCCCCCATATGCCAGTGGAGAATTGGCAGGGCACCACATATGGGTGGGATCAACAAAGGATATTGTATTGAGATATAGAAGATATTTAGGCGATGTATATGACAGGGCAGGATTCGATGTTCATGGACTGCCAATAGAACATAGTGTTGAAAAACAAATGAATTTAAATTCAAAAATGGAAATTGAAACGAAAATAGGAATTAATAAATTTATCGATGAATGCAAAAAATATGCAAAACACCAGGTTGAATTGGGTGTAAAAACTTTTAAAAGATTTGGGATTTCACTTGACTTTGAAAATTTATATTTACCTTATAAAAATGAATATATTGAAAAAGCATGGACAATTTTTAAAGCAATTGCTGAAAAAAATTTGCTTTATAAAGATCTTGAACCATTAGCTTACTGCACCCATTGCGAAACAGTATTATCTGCACAAGGTCCTGAAGTTGAATACAGCGATGAAACAGATCCATCAATATTAGTTAAATTCAAAATAAAAAAAACAAACATAAAATTAAACAGCTTAGAAAATACATATCTTGTGATATGGACAACTACGCCATGGACGCTTGTTGCAAATATGGCAATTGCAGTTAAAAGCGATGCTGAATATGTTCTGATTGGTTCTGAAAATGAAAATTACATTATTGCAAAAAGCAGAATAGATGAATTCGTAAAATTAACAAATAAAAATATTATAATAAAATCTAATTTTTATGGCAGCGAACTGAAAAATACAGTATATATGAATCCTCTTGGAAATATTGATGAAATTGAAAAGAAATTTTATAAGGTAATTGCAGACCCAGATTTTGCCAGCTTAAATGAAGGGACTGGATTGGTTCATGTTGCGCCAGGGCATGGGCCTGAAGATTATAAATTGTCAAAAAAATATAAAATACCATTATTTTCTCCAGTTGATGAACATGGAAAATATACTTTAAAAGATTATATTGAAATAAAAGTGCCAAATGAAGCAAATAAAATAATATTATCTAAATTAAAACAAGCTGATGCTTTATTATTTTTAGGAAATATAATGCACAGCTATCCTCATTGCTGGAGATGCAATACTAAATTAATTTATAGGGCAACTGAGCAATGGTTTATTAATGTGCAGAAACTAAAAACCAAAATGCTTAGAGAAAATAAAAAAATAGAGTGGATTCCTGATGTTGCAAATACATGGTTTTATGAAGCTATAAAAACTTCTCCTGACTGGTGCATATCAAGACAAAGATACTGGGGCATTCCAATACCAATATGGAAATGCGATTCCTGCGATGAAATAAAAATAATTGGATCAAAACACGAAATGCTTGAAAATGCAATAATAAAAAAGGATAT
>JAJZMY010000031.1 GCA_021848125.1 Microcaldota archaeon | reverse complement strand
ACTTTTATTTATTGGGCCATTCTTACGGAGGTTTTGTCGCATTAAAATACTTGCTGAATTTTGGAACAGAAAAAATAAAAGCACTGATTCTTGAGGATTCAGCAGGACTGAAAGAATATTATGATTTAGTGACAAAGGATAAAAAGTTTATAAATAATAGACTGAATGACCCTTTTCATTCAAAAAGCAGCAGCAAATTCATTATGCGCAATATTTTGTCTAATCTGAAAAATGAAGGTTTAACTGATTTGTCATATGTGGATAAGCCTGTTCTTATTATATGGGGCAAAAAAGATGCAGTAATTAAACCTTATTTTGCAAATAAATTTAAAAGTAAATTAAAAAATAGTAAACTAAGAATAATAGAAAATGCAGAGCATATTCCCCATTATTCCCATTTTAATCAAGTAAGCACTATTTTATTAAAATTCATAAAATATAATAAAAAATAAAACAGATTAAATGCTGGCGTGCCTTTTTAGCGGTGGAAAAGATTCAACATTAGCATTGCATAAAATATATGAATCAGGCAAAAGCATTGATTTGTTAATAACAATGGTGTCTGAAAATGATTTTAGTTATATGTTCCATAAACCAAATATAAAATACACCTGCCTTCAGGCAGATGCCCTTTGCATTAAGCAAGTATTTGCAAATACACTTGGCCAAAAAGAGAAAGAATTAAAAGACCTTGAGTCTGCATTAGAACAAAATAATGTCACAGAATTAGTGACAGGCGCTGTTGCAAGCCAGTACCAGAAAGAGCGCGTTGATAAAATGTGCAAAAAATTAAATATAACCCATATATCTCCTCTTTGGCATATTGATCCAATGAATGAGCTGAATGAACTGGCAAATAATTTCAAGGTGATCATTACCCAGATTTCTGCAGACGGGTTTGATAAAGAATTTTTAGGCGCAACAATAAATCAGGACATTATTCATAATCTTTTGAAAGTTCATGAAAAATATAATACAAACCTTTTATTTGAGGGCGGCGAAGCAGAATCATTTGTGCTAGATGCGCCATTATTCAAAAAGCAAATAAAAATAATAAAAGCTCATAAAGAATTTGAAGGCATGGTCGGCCAGTTTAAAATCGATGAAGCTATATTAATTAATAAATAGTATTTAATTAAAATACATAATCAAATAAAAATTGATAAATTAAAAACAAACAGTAAAAAAATATTACAAAAAGGTTTTCATGATAAAAAATATTTTTTCATCAAATTCAAAATATGCTTTAAATCCTCTGCAAGAAGATGACGCATTAGTTGAAGAGCTAATTAAAAAAAACAAAAGCCTAAAAATAACCAAGTTGAATATCGGCGACCCAACAGTTTATTTTCCAACACCAAAAAATATCATCAATGCATATATCAGTGCATTAAAAAATAATAAAACAGCATATTCGAGACCGCAAGGAACAAAAGAATTAATAAATGCAGTTATAAATAGATACAAAAGACTATACAATATTAAACTACAAGATCCAGATATAATAACAACAGCAGGTGTTTCAGAAGCATTGCTGTTTTTAAATAATGCATTAATAGACAAAAATGATTCAGCGATTTTATTTAAGCCCTATTACTCTCAATTCGTTCCAAACCTTAAAATTCACGGCGGAATCCCTATTTTCGGAAATTATGATGAGCAAAATAATTGGAATATTGATATTGAAAATCTGAAAAAAATATTAAAATATCAAAAGCATAATGGAAATCTAAAACGCATAAAGTATATGCTGATAGCAAATCCAAACAATCCAACAGGAACAGTTCTTGACAAATCCATATTAAAGCAGATTGTAGATATTGCAAATGAGTATAATATTTTATTAATAAGCGATGAAATTTATGATGAAATAGTTTACAATAATGCATCATTTACAAGCATATCTCAATTGGCAAAAGGCATGCCACACATTATATTAAATGGCATGTCCAAAAACTTTACTGAAACAGGATTTAGAATAGGATTTATAATAATTCCTGAAAATGACAAATTATCAAATCAGTTAAAGAAAAAATTTTTAGATTATGCTTTATTAAGGCTCTCATTAAACACTCCTGCGCAATATGCTGCGGTAGAAGCGCTAAATAATCAAAAAGAGCATAAAAAAAATATAAATTTAATGGTAAAAAAAATAGAGCAAAGATCAAATTTTGCATATGATCTTTTAAGTCAAAACAAATATTTAGAAGTAATAAAGCCAAAAGGTGCTTTTTATATATTTCCTAAATTCAATCATAAAAAATTAAGATTTAGAAATGACAAGGATTTTACCACTCTTCTATTGCAGGAGCAGGGAATTCAATTGACAAGGGGATCAGGGTTTGGAAAAGAATACCATTTCAGGATTGTTTGTCTTGCAAATGAGCATGTATTGGGATATGCAATAAATAAAATAAATATATTGTTAGATAAATACAAAAATAAGTTTTAAAGCGTCAAAACTCGAATTCAAAATTCAAAAAAATTATTCAATAATTAATGAAAATAAATAATAAATTAATGATATAAATAATTAATATTATTTCAAAGGCAAGACTGCCATGACTTTTAAGTTCTGGATGAATTGCACATTCTGATTTAATAAAATTTTTTATAAATACTAATTTAAAATTAAATAAAAGTAAATAATGGGCCTGTAGTCCAATGGTAAGATATTAGCTTTACACGCTAGAGACCGGTGTTCGATTCTCCGCAGGCCCATTTTTTTATATTAAAAATAAAATAAAAACAAATTAATAATTAAAACAAAAAGGTGAAAATTATGAACAAAACCAAAAATATTGTAGATATAATGAAAACCAGCAGAAAAATATCAATTGAAGATAATGAGTTAGGTGTCAAAATAGTATATTCTTCTAAAGAAGATAATAAAGATAACAAGTCTTTTACAATGTCAAAAGAAGAATTTCATAAATTATTACGAAATTATGATATAATTAAAAATCAATAACATAATATATTGATAATTTTAGTGGTATAATGAACAAAAATCAATTATTAAGCAAAAATGTAGTGGATATTAAACTTAAAAAGAATATGGCAGTATCTGAATTAATAAGTTCAATGGAAAATATTGGCGGGTTTTCAGGACAGCACATGGTTGATGGAATCAAAATTCTAGATAAAATGATAAATGATAAAGAAAGCTATAATTTTCTTTCATTTCCAGCAGATATTATTTCAACTGGCTTGCGCGGAGTAATTTCAAGTTCTGTAAAATATTTTGATGCAATAATAACTACTGGCGGCATGCTTGATCATGATATTGCAAGGGCATTTAATGGGAAATATAAAGTCGGATCATTTAATGCTGATGACAAAGAACTGCACAAACTAGGAATTTACAGATTAGGAAATGTATTCATTGAAAATAAAGAATACGGATTTAAAGTTGAAGATGCATTTAATAAAATAATGAAGAAAATATATGATTCAAAGGAATATAAAAAAGAATATAGTGCGTCAGAATTAAGTTATGAATTTGGCAAATACATTAGTGATGAGAATTCAATTCTTAGGCAGGCATATCTGCATAAAGTTCCAATTTTTAATCCTGGAATTTTAGATGGTGCATTTGGAACGCAGCTAAGTATTTTTTCTCAAGACCATGATTTCAAATTAAACTTAATAAAAGATGAATTAGAATTAAGCAATATTATATTTGACCATAAAAAAACAGGAGCTCTAATGATTGGCGGAGGAATAAGCAAGCACCATGTAATATGGTGGAACCAGTTTAAAAAAGGCCTTGATTATGCAGTATACATAACAACAGCAACGCAATATGACGGAAGTTTATCAGGTGCAAGGCTTACAGAGGCAGTTTCATGGGGCAAGATCAAGGAACAGGCAAAATACACAACAATTGACGGAGATGCTACGATTATTTTACCAATAATGTTTTCAGCATTGAATTTAGTCTGATTTGTGATTTATTTATATTTTATAAAATTTAAAATAATAAAAATAGGAAAATAAATATTTTTTGTGATTTGATTTGAAAAGAGTTATTGAATATAGGCAACTTCTGCAGATTCTGACGCTGTTCATGATTGTTCAGTTTGCAGGATTGTTAATTGCAGTGGTTTTTTACAATACAGTTCCAATTTCAGTTTCAACAATATCTTTTAAACCAAGTTTTAATTTTACATTAATAAGCGCTTTATTGTATGTTATTATAATTGTGATTTTTTCAATTATTCTTATATTTATATTCAAGAAATTCAAATCAAATAAAATATTCTATTTAATTGAAGCATATATTATTTTTGTGTCAACATTTTTCATATTCTGGCTATTGACAAGACTAATAACAAATACAAAATTATTTTATTTGTTTGGAAATGCAATAACAACAAGCATTGCAATTTCAGCAATATTGTCAATTGGCCTGATAATTGCAAAAAATAAATATCAAAAATTAAGAAATACAGTGGCAATACTTGCAAGTATTGGAGTCGGTGCATTAATAGGATTGAATTTTCCATTTTATTTTGCATTTATTTTTATGGTTTTTTTGGCTGTCTATGATTTTATTGCAGTATTTATTACAAAGCACATGATTACAATGGCCAAAGCAGTGTCAGAAAAAAATCTCGCATTTCTTATAGGTGTCAATGAAATAGAAGCGCTTGACAAATCTAATTTTACCAAACAAGAATTAGAGGAATACAATAAAGAAAAAAAATATATAAATCAGACAGCCATACATAAATTAATTAATAAAAATATGCTGCCTGTTGCAGCAAGAATTGAATTAGGAACAGGAGATTTGGCAGTACCCTTAATGGTTGCTATTTCTGCACTGCCAAATATTAAATTGAGTTTTTTTATAATTTTCGGCTCAATATTCGGCTTGATACTTACAATGCTGATATTGAAAAAATATAAAAGAGCGCTGCCAGCAATTCCCCCATTATTGTTCGGCATCTGTGTTTCTTTATTAATTTATTTTCTTTTGTTTCATGCATTATAAAATCCTGGATTTTTTAAATAACTTTTTTATATGTTTGCCTTATAATTAGTATTCTGAATAATCAAATAATTGAATAATCTAATAAATATTAAAATCAAATAATATTAAAACAACAGTGGAAATGTGTTTGGACCCCATCTAACTTTAGACATGTATGGCTGCAACAAAGAAAAACTGCAGAATTATGATCTTGTATATAAATTACTGGATGAACTTCCAGCAATGATTAATATGCATAAATTTTCAGATCCTATTCTTATAAAAATTCCAAAAAGAGAAAATTCATTTGATCAAGGCGGCTTAACAGGATTTGTCATACTTGTCGAAAGCCATATTTCAATACATACATTTCCATATGATTCATATGTTTCAATAGATATATTTTCATGCAAGGCTTTTGATGGAAAAAGAGCAATAGAATATATAAAAAATTTATTTGAAGCTCAAAAAATAGAATACAATATGAAAAGAAGAGGAAAAGAATTTGTTAAACACTATCCTAAAGATATTAATAAGGCAGAAAAAATTGCCTATTCTGACAGAAACAAAGCAGTGGTTCAAGAACAAAACTGAAAATTATTTTTGAATTTGAATTCAGATTAGGATAAGAATATGTCTAGGCATATCAAAAATTCTTTAAACTATTCTTATAATTTTTTCTATAATAGTTCTAAGAAATCAGGATCTTCAATATATGCTTTTATTGCATTTCCAAATTTTACTGTATCCGCCCCATCAACAGCCCTATGATCAAAAGTTATAGAAAATGGCAGTATTTTTCTTATTACTATTTGATTATCTTTAACAATTGGCATATCTTTTATTAAATGTATTGCCAGAATTGCAGTATCTGGCGGGTTTATCATTGCAACTGAAAAAAATCCGCCGCCAAGGCTACCAACATTTGTTATTGTAAAACTATTGTCTTTCATTTCATCAAAAGTTATTGTATTTTCAATTATTTTTTTATGCAATTCCTGAATCTCACTTGCAATTTCTTTTATTGGTTTTTTATCACAATCTTTTATAACAATAACTTTAAGTCCATCATTTGCTTCTGCAGCTAATCCAATATTATAATATTTTTTTATTATTAACTCCTGGTTTTCTTTATCATAACTTGCATTAAATCTGGGATTTTCTTTCAATGCCTCAATTGTTGCTTTTATTATAAATGGAAGAAATGTAAGTTTAATATTGAATTCTTTTAAGAACCTGTCTTTTTCCTTGCTTATTTTTTCATATAATGTTGTTGCATCTATTAGATCCATATGAACTGCTCTTGGAATTTTCCAAGATTCTTCCATGTTTCTTGCAATTGCTTTTCTTGTCTGCGACAAAGGAATTCTTTCTATTAATTCAGTTTCCTTTTCATTTGTTTTATTTACTTCCTCAGTCTTTATTTCCGGAATGTTTTTTTTCATTTCCCTGATGCCTTGGCTATTTTTATCAGCAAAATTTCTCACATCTGATTCCATAATCCTATTATTAGGGCCTGTTCCATTTACTTTATTAATATCAATATTTAAATCTCTTGACAATTTTCTAATATAAGGTGTTGCAATAATTTGTTTTTTTAATTTCATTTCTTTTAATGGCTGAGATTCCTCCATTATTTTTTTATTAGGTAAAAGATTTTGATTATTTGCATCAGCATTAGCATTATCCTGATTTATTTTTAATAGTTCTTCTTTTTCTCCAATATAAGCTAATACGTCATTAACATGAATATCTTTATTTTCTATTGCAATTATTTTAATAAATCCATTTGATGGTGCAGGAATATTTACAACTGCTTTATCTGTTTCTATTTGAACTAATTCCTGATCTTCCTTTACTTCATCAAAATCTTTGACATTCCATTTTAAAATATGGCCTTCAACAATTCCCTCACCAATATCAGTGAATCTAATTTCCTTCATTTTTATCATTTTATTTATATAAAGATTAATTTATTAAATAAATTTATAAATATTTAATATTATTAATATTCTTGTAAGAGTTCAAGATAATGCGAGAAGACAACACAGACATCCGCAGTAATGTGTTTAGCCTAACGCCACAAGACCGCAAGAGATTAGGCATAAATAAGTCAACTCTGTGGTATATGCAGAAGCATGTAAGAGAAGGAAAGAGAATAAAGGTTTATAGTAAAGTTATAGGTAAAATCAAGCAGTGATGTTTATAGATAAAGAGCAAATGAAGAGTGAGATAACAAAGCCATAGATATTAAATATGTTCTAGGAATACTGAACTCTAAACTAGCTACATTTTACCTGAGATATGCAATAATTAACAACTCAATTCTGACTATACATTTAGATAAACCATACATAGGTAAAATTCCAATTAAAGTAGTCTCTAATGAGAAACAGAAAGAAGTTATCAAATTAGTAGATACAATCTCAGAATTGAATGAACAATTAGTTAAATATAATGATAAATATATTGATAAGAAACAAGAATTAACAGATCAACTCAATAAAACAAATGAAAAAATCAATAATTTGATTTATGGGTTTTATGGAATAACAGAAGAGGAAAAGAAGGTAATTGAAGAAAGCCTAAATAAGGACAAATTATGATGATGCAATATGAAAGAATCTGATTTGATAGATAACTTTGTCGCTTTCTTGAAAGCTAAATATAAAACAGAGATCAATCAAAATAAATATGTGATAGTACGAGAGGGTTCAATCGGCGCGTTGAGATGGAGACCAGATATTAGTTTAATCGACGCTGGAAGCGGGAAAATAAAGGCGATCTATGAAATCAAAGCCAAAACAGACGATTTTGCAGTTAAACTTGCAAAAATTCAACTAATGAGGCTGTTGTCAACTCTTGATGGGCCAGTAGAAGCATTTTTAGCCATCCCTAAGAATAAAAACAAGAGGAATTTTGATCTCATAAAAGTCGAAGAGAAAAATAGGTATACAAAAGCGATAGATGAATTTAAATGTTATTCGGAAGTATTAGCCTTGCTTACATTTATTATGTTAGTTTTAAGTGAAGTCAAAGTAATTGTTTTAGATAACAATCTTATAATGTTATGGGGTGTTATAATTGTATTACTTCTTGCACCCAGAGTTCAAGAGATTGGCTTCTTAGGCTTTACTATTAAGCGTTTAGAACGTGATCTAAAACAGGAATAAGATAAATAAATCTGATATCTCCTTCTCAGCCCTTCTCCATGCTAAAACTATGTTAGAGAAGGGGGACATTTGAGGCACTTATATATAACCCCAAATATCATTTGCTCCCCTCGGGATTTGAACCCGAGTTGCAGGGTTGAAAGCCCCGCGTCCTTGGCCGAGTTTGTCGTCTTTTTCTAGCTTCATTCTAGCACCTTAAAAACACCAAAACAAACATAAGCAATTCCAGCTTTCTGAACAGTAGCTTTTTCCAAGCAAGCTATATAAGCAAGCACGGTTCAGTTTCATCGGAAATCTGAACTAGAAATTAATCAACTATGACTCTTATAACCCTTTTTAAGTTTAGCGTCTCTTTCCATTTCTTCTTTCTCCGTTTTCTTTTGTAGTGCTTCATTGTATTCTTTAATTTACTGCAATAATTCTCTATTCTTCAGCCACTTGCCCTTTTCTTATAGACTTCCATAAGAGAAAGATTGTACAATATCTCCTTCTCATTAAATCCTTTACTTTTCATAAATTTCTTGAGTTCGTCATCAGGCATACTGCGGCCGATAAATCCAAGAATCAGACTTGAATAATCGGATATTTGTTGTCCTTTAATTGTAATGGCTGGTTTTGAGAGGAATTTCTTTTCAAGGTAGCCTTTATCGATTAGAATCTTTGTTAAAGAGCCATCAGGTCGGAACGGGTCTAGAGTTGAAAATGGCACTTTCGAAGCAGCTTTGAAAGCACAGAGGCTTAACACCTCCTGAGGGGATAACTTATATCCACCCGATTTTATAAAATCATCATGCTTGGTCTTAATCCCTATATCTTCAGTATGTTGTTCTTCTTTTACTCTTTGTCTCCTACCTTCTTCAGTATTGATTTGGATATGTTCCCATAGTTCCTCTTTTGTACCTTCTTTAAGTATAGAATCGTGTGTTTTCTGTATGTGTGTTTCTATGTCGGTTTTAACGTCGCTTCTATAATGGCACCATTTACATTCGTACTTGCCTGTTTGTATTTCTGGACTACGGCAGCCACAATAACAGGCCGTAGCTGGGGTAGGTAGTGGATGATATTTATCAGGAACCCAATTAACGTGTAGGAATGGGGGTTTAGGTTCTGACCCTCCATAAGTACTCTGAATAGAGTGTAAACAATTCTTACATTTCCACCATGTTGTCATCTAATCCGCCCAAATCCAGTACTTCACCTTTTCTATGATTGTATTATACAAGTTCAAGGTATTAAATCTTTTATAGGTTAGTATCAAAACATTTTTGATACATATTCTGTTATGTACTGATAATATAGCAACAGACCGCCCGCTCCAATTGCAAGAGACAACGAATTGCTAGATTGCGTAATAGATAGCACTGCTATTACATAAAGTGGAAATGTCTTCACGAAGCCTCTCTTAGATATTATATTATCTTCATCGCTAACTTTCTTCAAGCCTAACGACTTATTCAAAAACCACAGCAACCCTACACTTATGAAATAGATAACAAAGAGCGAAACATCAGATAAAGTAGTCGATATGTGCCAGATTATAGGGAGTACAATAGTAAGTGCAGCATTAATCACTGGAAGCATATACGCTGCCAACACATAAACAACTGCGATTAATGGATGGCTCATACCCAATGATTTCCCTTCTTTCTTGTCCATATGAAATTATTAGTAATTCATAATATATAAACTGATGTTCACGTTTGTGTTTGTAATTAGCTTAAGGTAACCCTATCCCTTTACTACGCCAGCACGTTCATCTTTCGGATTCATGTGGGCTAATGCCTCAAGACCGCAAGAAGCTAGGCATAAATAAGTCAACGTTGTGGTATATGCAGAAACACATAAGAGAAGGAAAGAGGATAAAGGTTTATGGCAAGGTTACGGGTAAAATCAGTGGATAAATGATTGCTATGACAAAAGCAAAACTCGGAGATACTTTGCCAATTTCAACTAAAATTTGGAATTTCTTTTCAGGAAAACAAAGAAAAGGGTTCCGCCCTAGGATTGGTATCTTATATTATCCAAAGAAAATAAGAATCAACAAAAATTATACAAAGATTTATCTACCATCACCGCAACCTGGATATAGAGAGGAATGGACAAAGAGAATAAGAACAAGCATAGGTGTCAAGGCAAA
>JAJZMY010000015.1 GCA_021848125.1 Microcaldota archaeon | reverse complement strand
CAATGAATAATCTTTATCTTTTCGATTGAAAGAGTTTTTAATTTGTTTTGATCCAATACTTGCACTTTCCAGATGAATTATTTTAGTATTTCTAATATAAAAAGTAAAATAATTATTTTTCTTGGCTCTTTCACAAAAATCAATTTCTTCATGATAAAAAGGCAGATAAGTTTCATCAAATAAGCCAATGGTTTCAAGCACATTTCTTTTAATTAGAAAGACAGCGCCAATTACTGCATAAACTTTTTTTGATTTTTTCGGATTTTTATATTTTTGCAGTGTTCCGAATGCTGATAAATATAGTCCGCTATGCTGAATTTTATTGTCAGGATAAAGAAGTTTGCAACCAACTATTCCAATATTTTTGGTTTTTTCTGCTGCATTTATTAGTTTGGGCAGACATAAGTCATCTTCAAATATCAGGTCATCATTCAATAATAAAATATAATCAAGATTTGGATATATTTTGAAGGCGTATTCTATTGCCCTATTATTTGAATAGGCATATCCTTTGTTTTTTGTTTTGAAAATCTTAAATTTTTTAAATTTAGTTTTAACATAATTTAAAGAATCATCACTGCTTTCAGCATCTGCTACAATTAGTTTAAGATTTTGATATTTTACTTTATTTAGACTTTCAAGACAAAGTTTTAATATTGGTTTTTTATTATAATTTATTGTCATGCCATTCCAGTTCAATACAATTGCCACAACAAGCGGTTCCTTATTCATAATATTCCCTTTTTTTAGAAAATAATTTGTTATTTATTGCATATATTTTTTCTTCTATTTAACTATATTCTCTTTTCTTCCAATCTTTTGCTAAAAAATCAAGATATGATTATTTTATTTTTCATATTTTTAAAATATTATTGTGATTTTATTTTTATATGCGTCGTCTACAAGACGCTCTAGCAGTCTTTTGTTTGCATATATTTTTTCTCCGAGTTCAAAAATGCCTTTATTTAAAATTTCATAATCCTGATGTATTTGTTCCTGCAAATTATTAGTGTTTTCAATTGCTTTTAATTCATTTTTAAGACTGATAAGTTCAATATTTATTGTATGTTTCTCCTTATTTAAAATATTCAGCCTGTCAATATACTCTTTTAATTTGCCTGACAATATAATGTCTATACTGTTTTCAGCATCAGCAGAGTTTTTAATATCGCCTTCATTTTCTTTTATGTACCTTTTCAGAGCAATGGCCTGTTTTAAGAAATTATTATAAATTTCAGAATTGCTTAATATTTCTAATCCCTTCTCATTCATATATTCCCTGATTTTTATTTTGGCATCAGATGAGTGGTCAAATTTTTTTGCTGCTTTGTCCAAATGGCTGAACAAGGAGATTGCGCTTAATTTTAAAGAGGAAATTTTTGCATTTGCGCTTGAAATTCTAGAGGCATATTCCTGGGCCAGCGCTTCAAGTTCATTGCCTGGATTCTTTGGGCTGGCTTTGTTGGGGTTTTGCATTGCAATGCCTGCCAATTCCTGCTCCAGGCCAGCTTTATCCAGCAGCTGGTCTGTTAATTTTTCATGTGTATTTATAATCGCATTGTATTCATTCATATCTAGGCTGTATTTGTCAAGCTCATTCTTCAGTTTTTTCACTGTATTTTCATAAATGGAAAATAGATTCCTGAAATTATCAAGACTTCTTGAATATGCATACAGCACAGTCTTGAATGTGTTATTAACTTTAAGAATAGATGACAGAATAAGTTCATTTTCAGCAGCAAATGCCTGGTATTTATGATACAGTGTTTTTGGTTTATGCGCAATATTAGTTTTCTCAAATATTCTTTTGAGCGCCAATGCATAAAGATACTTATTGTATTTTACTTGTTCTGATTTTGAAAATCCAATTGCTTCGTTGTCCGGTTCCTGCTCAAGCTTTTCAAAATCATTGCATGTTTCTATGAATGCTTTTTTGGAGTCTTCTATTTTTATCACGAACTGCATTGCCTTATTATCCAGCTGTGCAATCTTTTTATTGAATAGTCCAGTTACAAATTCATCAAATGCATTTATATTTATTGGCTCTGGCTCAGCTCTTCCAAAAAACATGATAATCCTTATTAGCTTGTGTTTGCAAGATTAGACAGGATTTAGTCTTGATCTGAATGAAGTTCTATTGTTTGCATAATGTTTATTTAGATTCCTTCACTTCATATAACATTCCTTGCTCCACGTCTTCATCTTCGTATGTTGGCTCGGTTGTACAAACAGATTTAGAGTATTTGCTGAGGTATTCCAGTATCTCTGATACCATTTTTGTATGCAGTTCTAGTTTTTTTGTTTTCATACTCTGCATAACCCCCAATAAAAAATTCATTACTGCTTTTCCTGGACTTTTGTCATTGATATTACTAATGGTGGTATTAAACCTAATGAATAAGCAAGCAGTGTTCCTGCAGAACTGCACCTGAAATTTAATCCATTGATTATTTCTTCTGCCAATTCAACTGGAAGCGAATGCTTTTCATCCCATCTTTTAAGTATTTCATTTATTTTTTCCTTTGATTCTGATATGTCTATTGTTCCGCTAAGTTTCAGATATCCAATGCTTTTGGCAGATTCAGTATCGCCATCCAAATAATCAGCAGCAAATGTATATTCAACTTTTAATTTGTTGTTCTCATTTGATACATTATCCAGATTAATGTTTAACTTTGGAAATCTTTGTTTTGCCAAAGCTTCTGGGGACTCTATTTTTCCTTCGATATTTGATATTGCAAATCCTGTTATCATATAATTACCTTTTTATTTTAGTTTATTACTCTTTATTTTATATCACATATTATTATTAAATAATTAACAAATAAAACATAGGAGTATTAAACATATTTATTTAAAAAACAAAATTATTTAAAATATTGGATTTATTCATAACACTGAGGTTGTTGAAAATCTTAAATTTAATAAACAAATAATATAATGAGCCGCAAATCTTAAAAAATAGATACTAAAATTTGTTAAACCTGACCGGCAAATTTTTGCAACAGCCTATTGGAATAAGATTCTATCCTCTTTTTGAATGCGAAGAAATTCTCATTATTAATATTTTTCAAAAGCATTTCATCCTCATTTTTTGTATCTTTAACAATTATGCCCAATTTTGCTTTTTCTGCCATGTTGTCTCTATATTTGCCATACATATTCGCTGCAAATTCTATTTTTTTAATCGCCTCTTTCTCGACGCTTTTTGGTTCTATCTTGAATTTATTATAAAGCATGTAGAGATCAAAAAAATCTCTGGCCTTTATCCCTCTTCTTGTCAATATAGCTCTTATCTTCTCAGCAGCTATCTCGCGTTTATCATAAACAATTAAGTATAGTGGTTTAGCATACTCTTTGTACTCAGGATATAACAACCCCAGGGATTTCTTTGAGCTGATTACAAGTGTTTGCAATCTTTTTCTTGTTGTCTTGAAACACATTTCTTCTACAAAATTTATCTGCGCCTTTACGAAAGACGTTCGTTTAAGCACGACTGAGTCATACCATATTTTATAAGTAACGACCCTATTGCTGCCCCCAAATTCCATATAATCTCTATTGCCTTTCTGATTTTTGAAGTCAAGCCCTCTGTTCACCGCAATGCCGGCGAAAATATCTGCTATTTCAGTTTCAAGTTTGGAAAACATGGCGCTAACTTTCTTTTTACTTATTTCAGATGGCATTTTTTGATGCAGATATGTAAAATCAATATCCTCTGAGAACCGAAAATAGCCAGTATATGCTTTTATCAGGCAGGTTCCACCCTTGAATGCGAAGTTTTTTGAGAAAAATAGATCTGATGATAAATCTCTAAGCAGCTGCTGCAGGATTAAGTCTTTTTCAATAAGATCCGTTCTCTTATAACCCAGTGCCTTGCTGATATCGTTTATCATATTTAAATTCATTTTAGCACCTTTTCTATTGTGTTGCGGACTGCCTTGGGATAATTCTTGGCATATTTTCTTAAAGTTTCTTTTTTTATGCCATTGGCCCATTCTGCTAAATCGATCAATATCCTTTCTTCAGGAAGTCCGTTATATCTCCAAAAATATATAAAGTCCAGTATGGTTTTTTCGGGATCGGAATATTTTAAACTTCCTTTTTCTATAATCCCAAAACCAAAAAGTTTCCTAGATACTTTATCAAATTTAAATTTATGGCCATCTATCGCTATTGGTTTAGCTCTAAATATTTCAGAACTAATTACCTCGTCTATTCCAAACTCTTCATGAGTCATATTATTGATTTTTAGCGCGCTGTGAAGACCAAAATACCAATCTTTGACACCTTTAAGCGCAATTCCCCTTGCAACTAACTCTATATAACTGTAATGCTCATTGCCTAGTTTAGTTTCATCAATACTCTTAAAGTAAAAAATACCCCTAAATATTCGTATAAGATAGCCACGCCTTAGTAAATAATTGATGATGTTGACATAATTAAATTTAAGCCGTTTAGCGTAATTATGCAGCTCCTTTTCAGTAATAAACTCTTTTTTATCTAGATAAAGTTTTTTTAACATTAGATTCATTGTCATTTATATCACAATATGATATAAATAGACATATTTAGATATATAAAGATATCTGCTTATTCAAGTTTTGTCCAATAATTCCAAAGGTTTTTAACCTTTAGAATACATTTGATTTTGGCGATCAAATATACATAAATAATAAAAATTGGAATTTATATAATAAGATGTTAATAAATAGGGGTAAACCATCCACATACATCAGAAAAGCAATTCAGTATAATGAAACAGAGTTGTTAGAGATGAATAAGAATAAAGTAGGTCCTCCTTATCGCTATGGAACTTTATTTGTGATAGCAGCATTTGCAGTAAAATGTATATATAAGATAGGATATAGACAGGCCTCGGGAGTAGTAGAGGATTATACAGAAAATATTGGAATGAATTATAAAATTAATTTTAGAACAATACATTGGCGGATATCAGAAATGAAAAAAGAGGGCATAAGATTTTCAATATATAAAATAAGAAAAAATAGCATTGATATTGTATTTGATTCAACAGGTATTAAATCTACTAATGACGGCGAGTATAGAAGCACAAAGTATGGTAAGGTAAAGATATGGAAGAAGATTCATATTGCAATAGACCCTGAGACGCATAAAATACTCAATATAGAGATAACAAATGATGACATTGCAGATGTAAAAGAATTTTTGCCACTACTAAAACCAATAAAGCAGTCAAATAAAATAAATGCTGTTTTTGCAGATGGTGCTTATGATTCTGAAATAAATTTTGAATATTGTACTAAGAATAATATTAAACCAATAATACCTGTGCATATTAATTCTACAGGAAGAAGCGGAAGATATCGGCGTAAACACATAGTAGAACAGTTAGGAGTAATAAAGATAAGAGGCAAGACTCATGGTAAAATACCCGCAAAAGAAATTAGGAGGCGTAATCAGAAGATTTGGAAGAAAAATAGCAATTATCATAAAAGATCAATTGTTGAGAATAGTTTTGCTGTATTTAAAAGAGCATTTGGTGAATATACTTTTTCTAAAAATGATAAGATGAAAGAAAAAGAATTGCTGCTTAAGGCAGTAATATATAAATTCTTAACATAATACTAACTGAAAAAAAATAAAAGGCATAATCAAAAATTATTGATAATTATTGGACAAAACTTCATAAACAAAACATATTTAAATCAGAACACTCCTGCCAAAAGACATCTGAGGAAAAGCTCTTTCTTTGTAAACAGACTTGCCCTTGAATCAGCGCTGAATTTGAAGAATATAATTTGAATAACATTTTACTTTAATGCAGTATGAATTTTAGTGAAGATTTTTTAAACTTGCAATTATAATTAATATTTAAAATTTATATTGGTTCTTAGTTTACTTATTATTTTAGTTATCAATAAAAAAATAAATTAGCAGATTGATTTTATGCAAAAAAAATATAAACATGTAATATCAGTATTTCTGGCATTTATTCTTATTGCCTTGCTGTATTTTGATTACGTGTCTGCGTTTACTTTTATTACATTATTGAACAAAATTCTTTTTGCAATTGTGGCATTAATGGGCTTTGGAATTTTGATACAAAAAGCAGAGGCATTTGATGGAACATATTTTGGCATTTACTGGATAGGCACAAAAAAAGGATTGAATCTTGTTACTTATCTTTCAAAAAAATACAAGAACTTTTTGGATGCTTTATCATTATGGGGGTTATTTTTAGGGTTTGGATTTTTCTCATATAAATTTTTTAAAAATGAAATTAAAAGAACAGGTTTCTTAAAAATAGCTGCAATAGGAATTATTACAATAATTTTCATTTCTTTAATTCTCCCGTTTCTTTCAATAATAACATTGCAGTTAATAAAAATACCGCAATTAAGCAGTTTATCACTTGCCAATGTTTCAGTTTCAACAATTGTTAACCAGTATTCTTCAAATTATGTGCTTTATGTTTTCTTATTGATTTCAGTCATAGCTGGATTTTCAGGCTTAATGTTTGTGCTGTTGTTCTTTTCAGCATATATAACGCTTTCCCAGATTTCTGCATCAGTTTATAAGTACATACTAACAATAAATTCCAGTCATCCTATTTATACTGCGCCATCAAATATCATACCAGGGGTCATACCAGTAATTCCAGGTCTTGACATTCCTCTTTTTGCCGGCATTATTTCACTGGTAGTAATAATAGTTATCCATGAACTGTCACACGGAATACTTGCAAAAAGCTTTAAAATAAAAATAAAATCAATGGGGGTTGTTTTGTTTGGCATAATTCCAATAGGCGCGTTTGTAGAGCCAAATGAGGCAGAAATCAAAAAATTAAAAAAATTCAAGCAGACAAAAATTTTATCAGCAGGGCCTTCTGCGAATTTTTTTGCAATGATGTTGTTTTCAATCCCAAGTCTGCTTATTTTTATTTTTGTCTTGCCTCATATCTCATCAACAGGCATATTTATTAATTCTGTCACTAATAATTTTCCAGCAAACAATACACTCAAGCCAGGAATGCAGATATTATCATGGGATGGATATAAAGTCAGCAATATTTCAAATTTTTCAAAAATCGCATTAAATGACAGGCCTGGGCAAAGAATATCTGTTGTAACCAATACAGGTTCCTACAATTTCACTGCAAAGCAGGATCCAGGGAATTTATCTAGGGGGATAATAGGAATAACAGCATTGGAGAAACAGTATATTTATAATACACCTTATTCAAAATCAGTATATTTCTTCTATACTTTGTTCAGTTTGTTATTTGTATTGAATTTTTTCATTGCAATTGTGAATTTATTGCCAATTCCGGGCCTGGATGGATGGAGAATATACCATTCAAATATAAAAAGCAAAAAATTTATTAATTTATTGCAAATCTTAATTATATTTACTATTGTAATAAATATTGTTCCGTGGTTCTTTATAATTTAATATTTTTTAATATTGTGAAAACATATGAAACAGAAATCGGATTATTTATTTAGATTGCTTATTATTATTATATTTACTTTACTTTCAGTTACTTCAATCATATTCAGTTTATATTTATTCTTTATTTCCAAAAACAATTTTGATTTAATCGTGCTGTCGTCAATTTTCTTGGTTTTGTCATTAATATCAACAATATTCAATGTCATCATGGGGCTGTTTTATTATAGATCTTATTTTTATGGGAATTATCTTAAAAAAATAAAAAATGAATTTAAGCTTAATAAAAACAATCTGCCGAAAGTCAGTGTTGTTTTGCTGGCTTATAATGAAGATCCAAAATTAATAATAAAAAATTATAATGAACTCTTAAAAATCACTTACCCTAAAAACAAAATCAATTTTTTTCTTTCTGATGATTCAACCATGCCTGAAATAAGAAGTGAATTAAAAAATTTCTGCAATACATCTAATATTTTTTATATACACAGAAAAGAGAACAAAGATTACAAAGCAGGCGCGCTCAACAATTTCATCAAACATTCAAAAGATGAATTAATATTGATATTTGATTATGATGAATATTTAATTGACAAGAATATTCTTTTGGACTTAGTGCCTTTATTTAATGATAAAAATATTTCTTTTGTCCAAACGGAAAAAAGATATTTTGATGGTAATATTTTCTCTGATTCTGTTGATTTATTTGATGCATTTTTCTTTAAATTTATCGAGCCGGCAAGAGCATTAAATAATACTGCAATATTTGCAGGCTCGTGTGGAATAATAAGAAGATCTGCATTGGATAAAATAGGGGGATTTCCAAAAAATGTAATTGAAGATACTTTCTTTAGTTTTGAATCAGATCTGCATAAATATAAGGGTATTTTTATTCCAAAAATTTATGCGAAAGGCAAACCAATAACAAAATTTTCAGCGCTTGCCAAACAGCAAATAAGATACAATTATGGGGATACACAATTTTTAAAATATGTTCTGGAAAAATCCAAAAGATCAGAATTAACATTCAAATCGAAATTAGATTACATCAGCCATGGATTTGGCCTTAATTATTTATCAGTAATGCTATTGTTATTTACAATCCTGTCAATATTTATTGTATTCCTTATTCCATTTATAAAAATTCCAATAACTGAGTTATTTAATCCGAATTTTATTAATTATAAATTTGAGTTATTTGGAATATTTGGATTTTTAATTGCATTGGTTTTTCCCATATTGCTAACAAAGATTTATTTTAAATCAATAAAAAAAGGGATAATGATATTTATATTGAATTTTGCGCTTATTATTATAAGGACAAAAGCAGCTGTTTATGCGCTCTTTAATAAAAATATTGACCTATGGAGCAGAAGAACATTAATAACAAAAAAGAGCATTGTCCAATCAATAAGCCTGACTAAAATGGAATTGCTGTTTTCCTCTATATTGTTTTCTCTTGGTTATTTTGCAATATTGAAATCAATAATTTTTGGCGGGATATTCCTAATATGGTATGGATTTATGTATATTTCAGCAACAGTCTTGTTTTATAAATATGGATAAATAAAAATTAAAAAAAATGAAGAAAAACAACAAATTAAAGATTATATGATATTTATAAAAATTCATGATAGTGAAAATGGAAAAATCCTGGCAATGTGCGATGAAAAATTAATTGATGAAATTTTAAGCGAGGATGAATTAGTGATAAATATTAAAAATTATCAGGATTTTTATAGTGGGGAACTTATTGACAAGCATGAAAATTTAAGCAGCAGAATAAGTCTTAAAGAAATATTTTCTGCAAATATAATTGGGGAAGAAGCAGTTGCGCTGGGAATTAAAAATAAAATAATCAGTAAAGAGCACATAAAGCTGATAAATAAAATCCCTTACGCGCATGCTTACAAAATTTGAATCATGGATTTTTAAGTTTTATTTATTCTGTTAAATTAATTATTGCAAGCGCAACATCTCCGTTTGTTTTGTTTAATTCTTCAATTATTTTCTCTTTATCATTAATTCCTGTTTTTTCCATTATCAGTTTTATATCATCTTCATTAAAATCTAATTTAACAGACTTGTCTTTTTCAGATTCATTTCCAGAAATCTGGAAGCTGATTGCCCCCTTCATGTCTATTCTCATTACTTCTGGATTTTCAATAATAATATCTCTGTCATTGCATTCTATTATTACTCTATTGGCAGAAATCTCTGAGGATTTGATTCCCATTCTGTCCATCATGCTTTTCATCATTTTTGGGTCTATATTCGGCATCATATTTTTCACTTTTTTATAATTTAATTTATATTAGAAATCTATTAATTTTTTATAAATTTCTATGGTATTTTTATCTGAAAATTTGTCAATTGCTATTTTACTATTTTTAATTATTGTTTTATGAATATTTTTATTATTTTTTATAATTTGTTCTATTAAATTTTTTATATTATTTTCATTTGTTTTTATACATAGTTCTGCGACTTCTTTGGGTATTTTTGTTTTATTGGAGATTATAACTGGTATTTTTAAAGCAAGCGCCTCTAAAGTTATTAAAGATAAACCTTCTCTTTCTGACATCATTAATAACGCTTTAGAGGATTTTAATTTACTGATTAATTCTTTTCTTTCTAATTTAGAAATGAATCTAACTTTATTAGTTAATTTAAGATCTTTTGTTAGTTTTATTAAATTTTGCTTCTCGGGTCCGACCCCTATTACTAAAAGTTTTATATTAACAGTTTTAATGTTTTTAATGATTTTAATTGCAAGATCAGTTCTTTTTTCCGGAATTAATCTGCCAATTGATAAAAATATATTTTCTTTTTTATTTTTATATTTTAGGGCATTATTTATTTCGTTAAAAGATATTGCACATGGAAATGTAATAATCTTTTTGTTTTTTGGATTAAATATTTTAATAAATTCTTGCTGAGTTTTAGTAGAGTTTATAATATGATACTTAGTTATTTTGGAGCATAATTTCTCAATAAAATATCCAGCACTTCCTATAAAATATCCTGCATAATTTATCCAATATTTTTTATCCCAAATTTCTGCCCATGAAATAATAAGTTTTGTTTTTGTTATTTTTGAATAAATTGCTAATGGAATCAAATGTAGATAAGGCATTGCATCTGCATCAATAAAGTCAAATCTGTATTTGAATATTTTAAATAAAAGTAGAATTGAAAATTTTAATGGCCAGACAATATTTCTTCTATTATTAAAATACATTTTATGTTCCGAATTGGCATTTCCAATGCAGTGAAATTTTATTTTTTCGTATTCAAATTCAATGCTTGGCATTCCTTTTCTAAACATTGTAAAATAATGAACTTCATTATTATTTTCCAGTAATTTTTTGATAATTAAATAGCGTCTTCTTTCTATACCCCCATTAAACCAGGGATATGCACTATCATAAATAACTGCTATTTTCATTTTTATCAATCAATATAATTTATTATTTTATCTATTAAAGAATAATATATTAATTAAAGTTTACAAAAAATACAAATTTATAAGAATAAAAAATCATTATAAATAAATATTATAAAAAATAATAAAAATATAAATATTGATATTACTATAATATTAAAAAATGGATTTTCATGAATAACAAAATTTTAATAACTGGCGCAACTGGAGGG
>JAJZMY010000008.1 GCA_021848125.1 Microcaldota archaeon | reverse complement strand
CCATATAATTGTATTTTCATAGAGCGCGCACGAGATGCAGAGCCAATCCTTTGGATCCTCTATGATGCTTGCTGCGGCTGGAAGGACTCTGGGACAAAAGTCATCCATAGCCAATTCTAAATATGCATTATTTCTGCAAAACTCTTTTTTAAAGAGCTTTGTTTTTATTCTATTTTTTCAATTTCAAGAATATTTATATTTTCATTAAAAAAAATATATTTATTTTCTTTGTCTTGATTCAATTTATTAATTACATATTCAGGATCTAGTGTATCATCTATTTCTTCTATTCTTGTAAATATAATCTTTTTCTGGTCTTGCTTTGTATATTTTATTCTAAATTTTCCCATATTATCACTATTAAATTAATTACAATTTGTATGGCAAATATTAATTAAGCTTACTTAAATTCTTCTTTATATATATATTTACAATTTCATTAAACTCTTTATTGAATTCTTCAAATTGTTTATTTGCTGTTATATTTTTTACATTATAATATTTATCTGAAAAGTATTTAAGGATATCCTTTGGATATACATATAACAAAACAAAAATAAATAAAGATTAAGCATTAAAATAATATTAGTGATTTATATGTCTAAGCATAAGGATATGAAAACAATAAAAGAAGTTTTATTATTAAGTAAAAATATTGAAACATTTTTTGAAAAAAATGTAACAAAATTCGGAAACTCTGCAAAAATTGATGCGCCTAAAGTATATATTGGAAAACGTACGTATGTTATTGTTTTCAAGCATTAGAAAATAGAGTTGTGTCCCACAGTCAAATTAAAGAAAAAATTTATTAATAGATTTATAATAATTATTTATTATTAAAGAAAAGATTTATTAATAGATTTATAATAATTATTTATTAAATTAATTTTATAATAATTTTTATATCTGCCCATTTATAATAATTTTTATATTATATCTGCCCAAATAATAAAAAATATAAATTTATTTATATAATTTATTGTATTTTATTTATATAATTATATAATTATTTTCACAACAGTGGAGTAATGAAAACTAATAAATTAAAATTGTTAAAATTTAATTTAATGCTTTTTATTTTTATTTCTCTGTTTTTATTTTTCTCTAATTCTGTTTATGCAACCACAACAGTGACAAGGACTGCAAGCGGAGGTCTTCTTCCAGTAAATATACCTGGAGCAAAAACCTGCTTCTGGTTTACTTCAGCAGGGCAAGAGCAGATTAAAGAAATTACAACGCCAAGCACTGGTCCTTTTCCTCTGGCTTATGGTGGAATTTCAGACTGGTTCAACTGCGAATATGCAACAGCAGTAACATTCACTACTTCATATCCAACAGCTGGCGGAGGCAGCTTGACTGGATCTGTTTCAGGTGCCCAGACAGACACGCCTTTGACAGTAAAGGTTTTGTCATATAACCAGCAAGATGCATCCTGGCTGATTACATGCCCGAAAACTCCAAATCCCCAGGATACGCCAGAATATTTCAATTCATCAGCGCATGCATTTATTGGCGGAGACCAGTGCCTTGCGTCAACAAGTTCATTGACAACAACAATAACTCTTTATAATAATTATTCATGGAGCCCTGGATATTATAGTGGATCCCAGGTGCATTATCCCTACCTTGCTCCTTTATATGTGGCTGGCTGCCTTTGCCAGAATGGACAAACAGCATTTGCTGAAATCAGCAATATTATTGTTTCAAACATTGGAACTGGAAATGTGATAAATCTAGGTTTTTCAGGATCAGCCCAAGATACTAATTTTCAAGCTCCTTCAAATTCCCCATATAATATTTCAAATGCATATAATTCAATTTCAAATATATATTCCGGAGTTCCATCGCAGCCCCAGAAGGGGATATGGACATGGAATGTAAAATATGCTGATTTTGCAAATGCTCCTGTAAGCGAATTAAAACAAACTAGTACGCATGATCTCAATTTTTATTTTACATATCATTTTTGGTATCCAACAATAGGTCCAAAGAACGAACCACCCTTATGTATTCCATTACCAGTGCCTGCAATTCCAGCTCCATGGTTTCTGTGCCTTGAACAATATACATGCAATAATAAATATTCATATACAGAAACAAGTGCAATCAATTCAATACAAAACTCCAATATACTAGTGCCCAGTTATCCGTCAAATTCAAATACCCAATTAAATGCGCTTACATGGAATGGAGTCCAGGTTTTGCCGTTCTTAATATATAATCTAGCAATTCCAATTACACAGAGCGATATTAATTCCAATTCACTGCTTTATTTAAATGATTCCTTTGATATTTACAGCCCGCATAATTTCCTGAATCCTGCAAATTACATTGATCCATACAAAATTGATTTGAATTCAAGCTTTTTTGTAAACTGGAAAAATCCAAATAATGGAAAATTCCAATTAGATCAGCTTCCATCAAATATTATTTCAGTAAACTACACAAAAGTTTATGATATAGTAACATCAGGCCAATTTTCAAGCTCAAGCAACTGGTTTAATAATTATGCCAAAACATTATTCCTGACAACAGAAGGAAATAAATTCAATAATAATGCGCAGACATTAAACAATTGTTTTAATCAGAATAATGCAGGAAACTGCATTGCAAAATTAACATCCCCAACAACTTCTCCTTCTGCTGGATTTTCACCAGTAGATTCTGCTTCTTCATCGCCTAATTATAATTTAAATCCATCATATTCTCAGCAGCCAAGCAATTACAAGCCATTTCTAGGGCCATTTCCAGTCAATAATCCAGTATATATGACTGTTACGCCGAATGGCAATATCTATATTATAAATGAAACATCAGCAAACTCATGCTTTTTATGGTATCTTTGCATTGTCAGCCATACAAAATCAGTTTCTGAAACATTGACAGTAATGAAAGCAATTCCAAAAGGATTTTACAATCTGTCAGTTTATCAGCCAGGCATTCTTGCGGGTCCAATTGGACTGCCGTCAAACTCTGTTTCAACATGGGAAACAACATGGAAGCAGTACTGGAAAACAGTTATTCCGCAGCAGGCAAATACTGTTTATATAACATACCAGGTGCCAATTACAAAAGGAACAGTAAATCTAGGGTCTCTTTCAACTGTTGCTGTTGGAACAGGAAATGCACTTGGCAATGCATGGAACTGGGCAGGAAATGGACTAAAATGGATAGCAACCAAACTTCCATGGGCAGGCCATGGAATTAAATTGCTGCCTGCATCTACATTGTCTTCATCTTCTTCATCATCATCAAGCATTTGCTCTGGAACTTCAACATCTACAATTAATATTGTTCCAACAGCAATAACAACTGATTACAGCGGAGATTTGTTTTTGTTTGGCTATAATTCAGCATCAACCAGCGCTGATACAAATAAAATAGTTGAAATCCTTGCAAACCCTCCATCAGGATCTAGTAATTGCGAAACAGCTGTTATTAATAATCCTTCAACCCCTACTTCTGAGTTCGCAGTTTCTCCAGGAGGGCAATTTGCATATATTGCATCCCCATTAATACCAAATAATGTAATGGTTTACAAAAATCTTGGCCCTGCATCAACTTCATCATCTTATAAATATTCCTGCCCTAACGGAGGATCAGTGTCAGGAACCAATTGTATAGTTGCTGCAAATCCTCCAACTTGCGCATCTGGTTTCTCTTATAACACAAGACTGAAAATATGCGTTGCATCTCCAACACCTCCGTCATCCACTACCTGCCCAAGCGGTTCATCGTATAATACTCTTTATAAAGTTTGTGTTGCTTCGTCATCAGCATCATGGACATGCCCGAGCAGCAGCGAAACACTGGATAGTGCATCAGAAACTTGCACATATGCTGCAACAGGAACAAAATCAACGCCCCAGGATTTTGTATTTGCAGCAAATATAATTCTTTCTTATTCCCAAAGTTCAATTGGAACATTTAATATTGCCCAATGGCTGGCAATGGGCGGCCCTTATAATTCATCTCAATTAAAAGCAGTATATTCCCCATCAGATCCAATCCAATATTCATTCCATATTCCATTGGAAATTTTTGATTCAAAAGGCAATTTGTATGTCTTGGATTACTGGGGATTTGAAGTTGGAAATAAAGGCCCTTCTGCAATTTTAATGCTGCAGGCATTTTCAGGAACCCAGCAACTACCAGTAAATCCATTTAATATATTTGATTATATTTTAAACAATAACCAGAATATTGGCCAGATTTTGAATTCATCATTAGTTTATCCTCCATATGGATGGCCTCTTTCAGTAAATATTTCTCTAGGCAGCAGCAAGTTCATTTCATACTGCATTAGTGGATGCACTAATTTAGCAGCAAATCTTGCTCTTACTCCAAGCCAAAGCCCATTCCATACAAATTATCTTCCATTAGGCCCATTTATCGAGGCACGATCAATTGGAGCTCCATCTTCATCAGCATCAATAGCATGCACTCCTCCATCTCCACCAACAACACCATGTTCAGGATGGACGTGCGAACCATCATCAGGAAAGTGGGTGTGCAGTGGCGGCGTTCCAACAACAACATCTCCAAGCACATCATCTATCTGCAAAGGCGCTCCACCAACATGCTCTTCATCAAGTGATGTTTTGCATTGTTCCTCCACTGGTGTATGGGAATGCCTCCATCTTAGCAGCTTGTCAGTGCCAACAAAAGAAGTGCCAACAAGCGCAGCAAGCAGCACTAATCTAATAAATCCAATCATACAAAGTTCAACATCCTCTTGCTCAGGAGACACAATTGAAAACCCAGGAAACTGCGCAATTGGATTCACAACACAGGGGTGCGCAGCTAATGTTCCAATATGCCCTGTTTTAATTCCAAAGCAGCCTCCACCAGTATTAACATTAAGTTCTTCGTCAATTTCTGCATGGTTTAGTCATATTGGAATTACTTCTTTTGGAGTCTCTGTAACTTACAATCAAACAGCATACCTGCTTGCGCATGAGGCTGCAACATCAACTCCTTATACTGAATTATTAGCATTTGATATTAATATTTACAATTATTCAAAAGCATCTTATTTTGGTTCAGAGCCTTATACCTGCATTCTTAACCATGATATAGAGACCTCAACAGGAGCTACTGGCACACTCGGCAAGAATATAAACTGCGTTGAAATGCCTGGCTATGGCTTAAGCAATTTTTATCCTCCATTAATTGTAATGCCAAGTGCATTTAATTATACTGAAAATCTTGGCAGCTCCTTAAAATACATAACATTGTCAAATATCTTGTCATCATTTCCAACAATTCAGTCTTGCGTTTCAACAAATACAGCATCACTTACAGCAACCCAAACTTGTGCATCATCATCTTCAAGTTCTCCACCTAATTATCAATCAGCAGCAAGTGCAACCCCTCCTTCTTCACCTTTAACATCAGCTCCGCAGCAAATTACAACAATTAATTCATCAATTTATGGATATGATATTATTCCATTCAATGTGATTTATAATGTTCATCAGACATGGACTCCAGGAATAGTAACAGGATCACTGCAAGACATTCAAGTTCCAGGTTTAATTCCAACATTCTGCTATCCAATGCCAATCCCATATCCAGCAGTGTTTAATTTATATGGGATAAATCCTAATAATTTATTTAATCCATTGTCAATATCTAATCCAGAGTGCATAACAGATGAATTAAATGGCATAACACCTCCTCCAGACTGTCCTAAAACACCTTTTTTCAATGGCAATATTAATTTTGGCCAGCCTCCAGAAGGAATTCCAGGGCCCCAGTATCAGCTCATCAGCAGCATTATAAATGCAAACCCATTATTAAATTCAACAACTCCTTATTTATGCAATCAAAAATTATCAATAAATTCAGGATCATCAAATGAAATAACCAATTGCGCAGCATACACTGCAAAAGCAGTTGCAGCAACCCCAAACATTATAAGCAATAATATATTGAATAGAATAGAAGGAGGGCAGACATTTCTGCAGGATGTAATTTCAAATAATTATTATATTGCCAATTTGTCAGATGCTGGCATGATTATTCCGCCGAACCTAAAATATAATTTATTCTCTGACAGGCTGTTTGGAGAAACATACATAAATGCAAGCATAATGCCAGGCCCGTATATTGCTAACCCGCAGGTTATCACGTCTGCAAAAAATTATACATATTCTCTTGTCAAATTCACCCAGTCAGGTGCATCAGGCACTTCATATCCAGGATATGCTGTTGAGCAGTCAAATCCTGTCAACCCTGTTGCAACTGGAATGTCTTCATCAACTGGATATTATTCCCAGTCATATCCATTTGCTGGAAACAAGATATTTACTTATCTTCCATTCACAACGCCAACATTCTTGAATATAACTCAGTTATATAAATATGATACATACAAAAACAGCATTTCATTGGATTTAAGCAATAATAAAAATATGTTTGGCTATAATAGGCTTATATACACATTTGTCGACCGTTTTAATAATACAATATTTATGCCATTGGATGTTGATTTTGCAAATATAAGCACAGTGTCAATGAATTCTTCTGAAACAGTAAATCCATCCAATACAAACCAAACATCAATTACAGTCAATGGCCTTGTTGGATTTATGCAGGGCTCAACATTCAAGACAATTAATTCAGGAAATATTTATTTGTATTATGACAGCAATATAAATTATTACAATATTAACAATGGATATGGGCCAAGTTACAAAGGTTATTATACTGTGGCAGATGTTTGTTCATTCGGCCTTCCATTTATCAATTGCCAGGTCGCCAATCCATTGGCAATGTTTACACAGCCAAACTGCGCAACCGGCACATATGCAAACATATTTCCACAATATATTTGTGAAGCGCAACAAAACAATAATAATGAGCAAGCGCAGGATTCAGGGCCTTCTCTTGCAGGCACAATAAATTATTATTCTCCATCTTCATGCAAGCCTCCATCGAATTCAATGCTTACACTGCCGTCATTCAACTGCAATATTTACGGCGATTATGGTTTGCCCACAACAGGAACACTGAATGGCCATCAGGCATACTGCGTTCCTGACTTTATTAATGGAACAGGAGTTTTGACAACGCAGCTTGGATTAATAAAAATTGTTCCAATTACTAATGGCCAATTTGCATATACTTTTTCAGCATGCGGAACAGGTACTGCAAAAATAATTGCAACATATTATGGGGATCCAGGGCCTGAACCTCAATTAATCGAGCAATCAAACCTAAGTTATTCTTCTGGCCAATATGAAATTGATATGGCATCTTATTCCCCTTCAATAATACATCCCACCTTGGAATACAATTATGCAAATGCTCCTAATTCAACTGCAATCTCATTTCCAATTGGAAGTTATTTATTAAGTTTTGGAAACATCAGTATTTTGATAATTATTATTTTGTCAGTAATCTTGATTATTTTAATAAATTTATTAAAGAAAAAGAAATAAAGCTTTTAGAAAAAGCTTTAGCAAAATGAAAAGTCTGCAGAATTCAGCAGCAAACCTGCTGAAGCTTTAGCAGAAATAAAGCTTTTAGAAAAAGCTTTAGCAAAAGAAATTAATTAAAAAACAGTTTTAAAACAAACAAATAAATATCAAAAAAAACAATAAAAATATATATATTAATTATTAATAAAATCCAAAACCGCCAGATAAAATGATTATTTTAAGTTTTAATGCAATATATACATTGATCCCAATAATTGTAATTATAATATTAATAGCAGCAGCCGCAGGCCTTTCAAGAGGAACTGATATATTTTCTTTATTTGGCTTGGGCAGTTTGCTGGGATTTACAAGGGGCATTGGCGCAGGAGGAGCTGGAAAAGGATTTAGAAATGTAAAATTTAAGCCAAGCAAAAATACTGAATATAAGTTTAAAAAATTCCGCAAAAAATCACAAGAGAAGCTTAATATTTACAATTTTAGGCAAACTAGGCAGATGAATCGTGCAAACTTAGCTCAAAAAATAAAAAATATTGAATCTTCAAGTGCAAATTTAAAAAATAAAGCAGCAAATAATAAATTAGCATCATCAGGTTTAATTACTCCTACAGGAGGCAAAACAGGTTCAATTACTCCTGCAGCAGGAATATTAATGGCAGTCGGGTCTTCAGTTTTAGGAACTGGCCTGCCAAAAAATAAAAAAAACACCAAAGAAGAAAAAAAGAGTTTTCTTTCAGATGTAACACCGAACAAAGAAATAAATGAAAGAATAAAAACTCAAAGGCAGGAAGAAAAATACCAAAAAATTAAAGACAAATTAGAGAAATTAGACAACAAAAAACCAAGCGGAATAAAATTTTCAGCGCCAATTGTTGGATTATTTTCAAAAGAATATAAGAGAGAGTCATTGCAGCAAAAATTAAATAACATACAGGACAAGAAAAATAAAGAATATCTCAATTATATGAAAAATTCGCATCCTGAAATATATAAACAAGGACTAAAGCAATATAAGGTCTCCAAGCCATTAGATAATATAAAGCAGAATTTGCAAGATCAATATATAAAGGCAAACCGCATGCCATTTATGAAACAGTATATAGCAGATATTGCCATGGCATCATTGCAATTAGAAAAAAAATATCCAAACCAAAAACTTCAAAAAATAAATGACAAGATGTGGAAGTTAGTTGACAAGCAAAATACATTAAAAAACCAGAAACCTAACAAGTTTTTTCCAGATGTAACACCGAACAAAGAAATAAATGAAAGAATAAAAACTCAAAGATTAGAAGAAGAATTCCAAAAAATCATTGAAAATAGAAAAGACGCATATACTTCTTTAGTCGGTTTAATATTCAAAACCAAGCTTAAGCAGGAAAATCCAGGCAGTTCTTTATTATCCCCAAATGATGTACATACAGTAGTAAAAGCTTATAATAAGATTAATGAGTCAAAGGCAAGCGAATCAGACAAAATGCTTAATAAAAATATTATTAGTAAAGTGCTTACTGATAATAATGTTAAAATTTCTGACGAAAAAATGCAAATCCTGCTGGGAGCTTCAATTGGAGAAGCAGATAAAATTTTATCAAATGAAAATAAGAAAAAAGCAAAATCAATTGAACATGCTGAAAAAGTTATTAATAATGTCAATGAGCATTCACAAGTTGTATATAATGAGTTTTTCAAACATAATTTCATGAATAATATAAAGGAAAATATCAATGATCCTGAATTGTCAAAAATTATTAATAAGGATTTTTCTTCAATAAATACGCAGCAAGCTTCATTTTCGCAGCAAATAACAGATTTATCAAATAAATATGCATTGAATTTATTCAAGTCAAATGTTGAAAAAACCGGCTTGACCCAGAATGCATTTGACACTATAAAAAAAGATATTGAACAAAAGATTCCAGATCCTGCAAAAGCAGAAGCATTGCTCGAATCTTTAAATGCTATTAAAATAGATAATTCAAATGGCCTGCCAACAACTAAAGCAGAAAGTATATATAACAATTCAATTGAAAAAATAAATAATATTACTAATACTGCAAATGCAGAGGCAGCAGGCAAAACAGATGCAGTGTTTTCAAAATTGAATAAAAAAGACTTATTTAATCAATATAGCAAAGCCCAGTTAAACCATAGGAATCTTGAGTTTGAGAATACAATTCTTGGCCAGAAGTTGAAGCAAGAGCTTGAAAAAGCAAAAGCAGAAAAAGCAAAAAAAAGTAAGGAAGAAGAAGAGCGCGAGATAAAAAGAGAGCAGGCAGCAGAAGAAAGAGAAAAGCAAAAGAAAATAGAAGAAAACAGCAAATAAAACTTTTCTTTAAAAAAGAAAATTTTTATCAAAAGAAATAAAGTTTTATCAAAATAAAGCTTTTAGAAAAAGCTTTAGCAAAAAAAGAAATAAAGCTCTTAAAAAAAATAATGTTAAAAATAAAAATTTTCAAAAGATTTTAAAAACCTTTAAATATTTTTTTAATGTAATAATTAATACTTTATTTTAAATTTTAATAATTAAATAATTAATTTAATATTTTTATTAATTTATTAATTATTAATTTATTAAATACCTGAATTAAAATAATATAAAAAATATCTATTTGTGTTTGTTATGAATAATATTATTAATGATAAACTAATTGCAGTAATAAGAATTAGAGGCAGGGTAAATGTCAAATCAGATATAAAAGAAACAATGAACCGCCTGAATCTGAAATATGTAAATAACTGCAGAGTCATAAAAGCAACTGATTCTTATTTTGGAATGCTGAAAAAATGCGAAAGTTATGTTGCATACGGCGAAATAAATAATGAAAATTTAACCAGTCTGTTTGCTAAAAATAGCATTGACATAGATCCAAAAGAAGTTTTTGACAATAAATACAATATTAATGAATTGAAAACAGTTTTTAAACTGCATCCGCCAAAGCACGGGTTTAAGAGCACAAAATTAAGCTTCAAGCAGGGCGGATCACTTGGATATATGGGTAATGAAATAAATCAATTATTAAAAAGAATGGTATAATGGTACTTAGAAGCAAGAAAAAATCAAAAAAATATTTAGGATCACGAAGATGGGGCAGAGGCAACATTAAAAATGGAAGAGGCGCAGGAGACAGAGGCGGCGTTGGAAACGGGGGAAAAAAGCACAAATTTACATGGTACACTGCAAAAGCTCCAGAATTAATAGGAAGACCAAAGGGCTTTGTTAATCCAAAATCAAATAAATTGAAAACATTAACATTAGAACAGATCAATAAAATAGTTATAAATGCCAAGCAGGAATCAAATGAATTGGAATTTAAGGATTATAAAATTCTAAGCAATGGAAATATTAATAAATCATTAATTATCAAGGCAGCAAAATTTTCAAAGCAGGCAGTTGAAAAAATTAAAAGCAAAGGAGGGCAGGCAATTATAATACCAAAATAAATACTTAATTTTATTAATTATTACAAAAATTCATAAAAAAATAAAAATCCAGAAATATAATTATCAGGATTTAATAATATCAATTTATAATAAAGTGTGGCCTTGAGATCATTGACAATTGCATTTTATACTGATTCATATACTCCTGCAATTGATGGTGTAGTTACATCAATAATAAATTTCAGCAGCGAACTTAAAAAAAGAGGGCACAAAGTATATATATTTGCCAGTGGAACTAATTCAACAAAATGTAATCATAAAAATAAAAACATAATAGTATCAAAAAGCATAGCATTTAAAAATTACCCCCAGTACAATATAGCATTATTCCCTTTTTTATCATCAATTAAATTAAGAAAAATAAAGCCAGACATAATACATCTTCAAACACCTTTTGGAATGGGGCTCTCGGGCTTGCTGTCATCAAAATTCAGCAGAATTCCTTCAGTATCAACTTTTCATACAATGTTCAATGATAAAACAATAATAAACGAGTATGTGTCAAAAAACAAATACATCAAAACCCTGTTGTTAAAATCTTCATGGCAGTACATCAAGTTTTTTTATAATAATACAAACAGCATAATTGTGCCAAGCATTGCAATCAAGCAGATCCTGGAAAAACATGGAATTAAA
>JAJZMY010000017.1 GCA_021848125.1 Microcaldota archaeon | reverse complement strand
GACATTAAATGTTAATATAAATTTTAGTATTAACTACCCTCAAAACAATGCTCAATTATATGGTATACCTGGAAATTCGGTTGGGCTTTGCACACAAAGCAACATGATTTATAGAACATGCAATGTTGAATTTACTTCATTTAAATGAATAAAGTGGTTGAGGTTAAGTAGTAATTACGCCTTTGATATTGCGGTTTCTTTAGCTAAACCATGCATTTCTTTTTTAGCATCAATCATCTCAAGGTACTCAAACTCTTGTCCATTTAGCAATAGCATTTTCTGTGTTGCAGTCAATCTTTTTAATGTTGTTTTTATAGATGCTTCTGATTTATCAATCCCAATCCAATTCCTTCCCAGTTCTTGGTATTTTTTGCTATATTTTTTACGTCGAAAACTTAAATTTTAGTGAGCATTGCCTTTATTTTCACCTGGATTTTTATCCTTGCAGTAAAATCAAAGAGCTCTGGGACTTAGCTAAATCTAATAATATATTAGAAATACTAAATAATTATTAGAATATCTTATTTGTAATAAAACAAGCTAAACAAAGAAAATAATATAGGCTTCTCTGATAATTATAAACAGCAGTGCAATAAATACTCTTTTTTGCTGGAGATCATATAGATCCTAAATGCCAAATATTAATTTATTCGCCATGCAGGAGCATATCACTAAATAATATCAATTCTGAAATAATAGTTAAAGAAACTACGCTTAAAGAGATAAATAAAAGTAGGTTATAAAAATCTAATAAACTTTTAGAAATACTAAATTATTGTTAGATCCTATAATGCCTGCGCGCGATGGTATTTTTTCTGTTTTATCTTCCTTATTAATTCCGCGCATATGGAATATGGCTAGATAGCTTTTTGATTGTGTATAAATAATATCTTTATGTAATGATTTCACATATATGGAACGAAAAACAAATCTTGCTAATAAGTTCATTCCATTTTCATGGAATTATGCAGCTTATGGTGAATTGATCTATATTATTTGAAAAATAAGTAAATTTTTCAGTGCTTTTCCTCGAGGCAAGATTTTTGTTCCATATTAATGAAATAAAATATAGATCATTGAAATAATTAATAAAATTAAGGCCTAATTTTTAAATTCCATTTTAATGAAACATAAGCAATGTTTTTAAGGAACTTATTAAAAAAACCAAGAAAAAGCAGAAAAATAATAGAATTTTCGTCAGTAAATCTATTTTTATTCATATTTTAGCAAAAAACAAGTGATTATACTTACAGACATAAAATTAGTTGCAATAAAATCAAACTGCTAAAATACAGCGATTATTTAGATTTGCTAAATAATTATTAGAAATACTAATAAATTATTAGATATGCCTCTTTAAAAATCTTACGATTATTTGCTAACACTTTAAGATTTGCACAGTAATGACAAAGTTCTTGATTTCAGTATAGTTGAGAGTTCTCTATATAACTTTGCACAAATCTGTAAATATGCAGTTGGCAACTAATGGTATAATTTCTTGCAACGGATTATTGCAATAGCCATTTCCATATAGGTATTACCATCACTCCATCAATCTCTGTTTCTTGATCATAAGTGATTAATATAGGCGAATTACCAAATCTTTTTACTGCTTCAATTAACCCATTTATTTCTCTTTTTTTATTTTTATCATTTATAGTATAACATACCTGAATAGAATTATTTTTTGTTATAAAATCACATTCAAAACCATTTCTATAATAATTCAGAGAAGGCTCTTTTCGTCTCATCAACTCCACTGCTACTATATTCTCTAAAAGACGACCCATATCCTTTTCTGTATTATACTTGACTTTCCATTTTGACTGAAAATATTGACGGTAAATGTGTAGTACCTAACTGGTTTTAATTCGGCAGATATCGTTCAAGTCCAAGTAATGAATATATTTTGATCTGCTCAGGGGTCATCTGTTCCAACACTTTCTTTACTAAATTTGAACCTGTTTGTTTTACAAAAGCGATTCTCATTGCTTTTATTTTATTGCCTGTCTGCAAAACATAGTCACTTGATTTATTCTAGAAGCCACTCCCAGAGCTGTTTTATTTTAATGCCTTTTCCTGTTATGTAGTCCGATACACCTTTCTCGGGCTTTGAGTAAGTTATAAGCAAGGCCTCAACTTCTTTAAAGTTCTTCATTGCAGATTCAAGCGCACTTGTCTCCCTCTTCATTGTATCTGGGCTCTCTATTGCCAATGAAACTTGGATAAGAAGGTAAGATTCATTATTTTTCACCACAAAGTCTACCTCCTTGCCTGTAGTAGAATCCTTCCAATAATAAAATTCCCTATTTCTCCTCTTAAGCTCGACAGCCACAATGTTTTCTACAAGTGCACTTTTGGCAAGGGCAGTGTTTATACCGCTTGCAACAGCAATGCCTGTATCTATTGCATAAACCTTTCTTGCGCTGTTTTCCTGTTCTTTTAGAGAAAACGAAAATTTTGGCACAAAAAAAAGCAAAAAGGCATTCGAAATAAAGCCAGAAAACCTTTCAATTGTTTTTACAGGCATTTTTGTAAATTTTGATATACTGTTGTATGTTATACTGCTGCTAATATTTGTAAGATAAAATTTTGAAAGTACTTTCAGCTTTTCAATCCGCCTGATACCATATCTGCTTGTTATGTCTTTGACAAGAATTGTATCAAGATAGCTATTCAGCATTTCTATTTTATTGTCTGCTTTAACTACTGCAGGAAACCCGCCTGAAAAAATATATTCATCAAGAGCAGAATGAATTTTAAGCATATTTTTAGCAATGTCTATTTTTTTGGAGGTATTTATTTTTTTGAATATTAGAAATTCTACAAAACTCAAAGGAAATATGTTTATCGGAATATGCCTTCCACTAAGCAGAGTGGAAAATTCAGAATTAAGCAGTTTGGATGAGGATCCTGTAATTATAAACTTTGCCTCACCTCTTTCACTAATTCCTCTTACAAACTTTTCCCAGCCCTCTATCTCTTGTGGCTCATCTATCAGAACGAGCGCTTTTTTGCCATTATTTATGTTTTTCCGGTATGCAGCATAGACTGTATTCAAGATGTTATTATCTTTTTGAAATCTTTCATCATTGAGGTCTATAATAAGAGTGGATTTTTTATTAAGGCCCTTGTTTATCCTCGCTTTAATGACCTGCCTACCAATGTAAGATTTGCCGCATCTTCGTATGCCTATTTCTGGAACTATATTAACATCATTAAGCAGACTTTGTACTCTTTCAACATAATATTTTCTTTCAATTCCTGTATCAAGGCCCTTGCCCCAAAAATTCCAATCTAGAAGCACAGTTAAGATTTCTTCTTCATTCATACTTTTAATATAGAATGTAAAATATAAAAAACTTCCTTTTATATGACACAAATATTTTAATTTTTGTGTTTTATATGACACAAATATTTTAATTTTTGTGTTTTATATGACACAAATCTATAACTCCTGTGCTGATGACCACTGCTGCTGGTCGAAATATTGGGCAACTTGTTGCAAGCTCAAAAGCACTTTCATCCCACCTCTGAAGAGTATTGGATTTCCCGCTCATTTTTAAAATGATTATTTTTTATAAAAGATTTGTAATAAATGGTTTATATCTTTTCTTAAATTTTGAAAAACTGTTTTTATTCAAATTTAAATAACCAACCATAGACACATCAAAATTCTCTAAAACATTTAAAAGAGTTCGGGGATAAGTTTCTAATTTATATTTCCCTACTAGATTTTTCAATAATTTAAAATCAATGCCCGCATAAAAAATCAGGCCTAAAATATCTATCGAATCCTTGCCCCCTTTATACTCTGCGCTCTATTAATAAAGGCGCTAAGCTTTAGCAAAACTAAAACTTCTGGCTTTGGGACATTAAATCCTTCGCGCATTGCCGACGTGCTAATTATATCGTTAATAGGAATTGCCAATCTTGAGTATAGTATAAGAAATTAATAATAGGAAACATTAACCATCAAAGAATTCTTCCTAAAAGCTGACCGTAAAATAGTCTTGAGTTCTAGGAAGGATGTGTATGATTTTGTGCCAACCCACTTTTTGATATTACACCAGTATATCCCCACTGGATCAAGTTCAGGACTATATGGTGGTATTTACAGGAAAACTATGTTGTTATCCTTAATATATTACCTTACTTTTTCGAACTTCTTTGTACATCTTCTGATCCATGCCACGGCGCATTATCACCTATCACACAGAGTTTTTTATGATGTTTCTTCATTCTTTTCAGAAAAGAGATATAGGTATCTGCATTTATTGTGCGGCTCAACTTTGTATAATTCTTTTTGAGTCCTATTGCAGCAAAAGCACACGTTTTCTGATACGGATTCCAGATATATTTTCGAGTAGATTTAGATCACATCTTATACCATCTCCATGTAAAATATGGCGTCAGTGAGAAAATGGCTTCGTCCAAAAAGAAGATCGCATATCCTGCCTTACCAAGTTTTCTAATTCTTCGTCGAAGTTTTTTTTAGACTTTAGTTGGAGCTCTTTGTTTGCCTTCAGATGCTTAGGTCTTGGTCTTTGGATTGAAAATCCAAATTCCTTCATCAAATTATATATCTGCCGCAGTACATACTTAACTCCAAATCGTTTCTTAATTACGTATTGCACAAGTTTTGATGTCCATGTTACAAATGGCAAGCCTTGTTTTATCGGTGATTTATCTACTATTTTCATCAATTGATTCTTTTGTTTTCTGTTAAGTTTTGGTGGTTGTCCTGTCTGTTTTATTGCATATCTCCCTTCAAGTCCGCGCTCTTCAAAACGCCTGAGCGTATCACTTACTGTTTGAATAGGCCAATTTGTTGACTCTCTGATTTCTGATTGTGTTTTGCCATTCTTTCTCAGAATTGCGCACTGTAAACGCATTTTTGTTTTTGGATTCTGTTCTTCATTGTAGAGACGTATCAATCTTTCGGTTGATATTCCATTCAAGAAATTATTTCCTTTTCCTGCCAACATACTAGTCACACTAATATATTGGATAAGAAAGATATATATTATTATCCGAAAATTAATTTCTTATACTATAAATATTTAGGAGAAATAAATGAAGATAAAAAAATCAAAATGTTGCGTATAAATCAAATTTTTAATAGCCTTAATTAATTAATAGAAAGGTATATTAAATTACAAGTTATAAAAAATTTAGAGGTGAAAAAATGTTGAAAACAAAGAACAAAAAAAAGAGTAAAATACTCACTGCAATATCAAAGGAAGCTAAAGCTTCCCCTAATGATAGTGAAGATTGGCGCGGGCATAGAGTTAGTTCTAAGTAGTAATTAATTAATAGCAAGATGGAACTATGCAGATGTCAGGTGGCCATGTACAGATAGCCAATGGCATAGCAATTATAGTAAAACTTACCAACTCGTGTAATTTTTCATGTACATATTGTGGTGTATCAGGTTTTCCTATTCGTAAGAAGGGTTTAACTATAGAAACAATGAGTATTGAACAGATCATTCAACTTTTTAATGTCGTATGTAATTCAAAAAAAGTTTCTAGTGTTGACTTTATATGGCATGGTGGCGAACCTCTTTTAATGGGACCTAATTTTTTTAAAAAGGTCATTAAAAATCAAAATAAAATATTTAAAGATGTGAATATTAAAGTTGAAAATAGTATCCAGACTAATGGTGCATTAATAAATGAAAAATGGATTAAATTTTTTAAGCAGAATAAATTTGGATTAGGAATAAGTATAGACGGAGATAAAGAATTGCAAAGCAAACAAAAGAAAGCCCTATCTGGAAATTCTTACAATCAAACAATTAAAGGAATCAAATCTTTACAAAAAAATTTAATACCTTTTGGTACTCTCGCCGTATTAACTAATGATAGTATTCAAATTGGTGCCAAAAACCTCTTTAATTTCTTTATAAATAAAGGTATTAAAACCTTTGATTTTCTCCCTCAGGAACCTATTTTAGATATTAATGGGAACCAATTAAGTGAAAATATTTATCCTACAAAAGAATATGTAATTTTTGCAAATGAACTTTTTGATATTTGGTATGAGTTAGATGACCCTAAAATACATATATTACTCTTTGAAGAGATTATTAGATCTCTTTTAAATAAGGGATCTAAGATATGTCAAATAGGTCATGGAATATGTGCAAATACAATATTTACTTTTTATCCAAATAATACAATTACACAATGCGATAAATTTCCTCGCGCTTCTAATACTATAAAAAAAGAAGAAATCTCAAATATAACTAAAATTAATAGTATTGATGAAGTTTGTCTTTCTTCCACATACTCAAAAGTACTAAACCAACAAATTAAAACTTTAAAATGGTGTGGGGGTTGCAAATATTATAATAATTGCAAAGGTGGTTGCACATTTGATAGGTACTTATCATCCAAATATAATTTAAATAACTCTCAATGTTCTATTTTTAAAATATTTGAACACATCCAAAATAGAATAAAAGAAAATATTAATCGTTGATTATGATGCAAAATTTAAAAGTTCGCATTGCAAATAACTCGGACATAAAAACAATAACTAAATATTATCATAAATTATACAAAGGTAATGAGAACCAAGAATTTTATAAATCTAAAATAATACTTATGAGATTTAGGTCGGGTCAATTTATTTTAGTTGCAGATGTAGATAGATCTATCTTAGGGTATATATGGGTTATATGGTATGAACATATAAAACATAAAGGAATAGGATACATAGAAGAATTATATGTACATGAAAAATATAGAAAAATGCATATTGGTGTAAGACTAATAAATGAAGCAAAAAAATTATTACGAGCGCGAGATATCAATACAATTTATTTTGCTGTGGGTAGGCACATGACTGAAAGTCAGAATTTTTATGAAACCATTGGTGCTCGTAAATCTGATGAAATTTGGTTTGAAATGGATATTTAATTTTTCGTAACTATATAGCTCTTCCCTGTAACTTCCACTATTCAAATTTTTAACGCTTATCCCAGCTTTTATCAGTTATTTCGTCATTCCAAAATTCCATTTTATCAACTAAAAATGTTTTTTGATAATGCGTCTATAAATTCTTTTGCATACCATGTTCGGATATTCCAAAGATCTACAAACAAATTCGGAATAGGCACCGCATTAATTTTTTCATTTATTATTCTTTTTGATAATATTTTATCTGCATTAAGCACAATTATATTCGGAAATTTGCCTTGCTTTTGGAATCTTTTTTTTATTATATTTACAGCATCTGGCACTGCATAGACAAATACCTCGCTATAATCAGCAGGAGCTGTATTGTAAATTTTTTTATATGCAGTATATGCAGTAAATGCAATGCCATTTGGCATGGTGTTTTCTATTTCTGAAACTTTTAAGTCAGATACAGATCTATAAATTATGTCTTTGTCTAATTTTCTGTGAGTTGCCCAGTAGAGCAATAATTTATCAAATGCAATTATATTAAATGATCTTTTTTCTATTTTAACTGCGTTTATGCTTTGCAGATTGCTAACAGCTTTGTTTATATTTCCAAGTGAAATCCCAAGTCTAACAGACAGCTCTTTTTGAGTAAATTTATTTTTTTTATTAAGGAAATCTATTGCAATTTCTCTATATAATATTTCATTTAATTTCATATTTCATTTATTAAACTTAAATCTATTTAAATGTTTCACTTTTTTATGAAATAAGTAATGTTTATAAAAATTTAGAGCATTGTGCATTATATTGAGCAATAATATCTATTATTGTGCATTATATTGAGCAACATTTGAACAGGAAAACGAAATAAAGTATAAAAATATTAATATAATAATAAAACCAGTCTGGAAATGGCTGCTTGAAAATGAATGACATGAATCTAAACTCATTCATTGTATTATTAGATAAAACAAAAAAAGAAAAGAAAAAAAGAAAAAGAAAATGGAAATATAAATTTGTGATTTTTAATTTATAATGTTTTAATAATTTTTAACTTAATTTTATTTTAATTCTGTATTTATTTTTTTTCAAAAACTTTAATAAATCAATTGCTCAAGCTGATTTCTATTTGAACTGTGTCCGGCACCTGGATCCTCATTACCTGGCGCAACACCTGCTCATCGCTTTCTATATACAGCAAGCGCTTATGAACTCTCATCTGCCATTTTTCAAATGTATGGCTGCCGTCGGCGCATGGCGTTTTCCTTGTTGTATGTATTATATTATGAACTGGCAATGGAATCGGACCTCTTGATTTTATATTTAACGTGTTTGCTATTGTTTTGATCTGCTTTGAAATAGCATCAATGTCTTTTGCTTTTGTGCTTACAAGTTTTATTGCGGCAACTGGCATATTATCATTCAATTATATTATTTTTAATTTTTTGCTTTTTTTTATTAAACTTTTATTTTGTAAAAGCTTTATTTCTTTTGATAAAAATTTTCTTTTTTAAAGAAAAGTTTTATTTTGTAAAAGCTTTTTCTAAAAGCTTTATTTCTGCAAAAGCTTTTTCTAAAAGCTTTATTTCTGCTAAAGCTTTTTCTAAAAGTTTTATTTTGCCAAAGCTTTTTCTAAAAGCTTTATTTCTTTTTTGTTACTTCTAAAATTACTCCTGCTCCAATTGTTTCCCCCATGTCTCTTATTGCAAATCTTCCTAATTGTGGGAAATCGCTGTATTTCTCAGCTACAATTGGTTTTGTTGGCTTTATTTTAACAATTGCAATGTCCCCTGTTTTAATTGTTGCTGGATTTTTTTCAAGCACCTGGCCTGTTTTCGGATCTTTTTTCTCTAATATTTCTTCAAAAACACATGCAATCTGCGCTGTATGAATATGAAATACTGGGGTATATCCTTTTGCAATCACATTCTGGTGGTGCAGTACAATTACCTGGGCAGTGAAATCTTCAACAACTGTCGGAGGGTTGCTTACCGGGCCAATCACATCTCCTCTTTTTATGTCTTTTTTATCAACGTTCTTAATATTGAATCCAATATTATCGCCTGGCTCTGCCTTCTGCAATTGCTTGTGGTGCATTTCAATGCTTTTTATTTCTGTTTTTACACCGCCTGGCATTATAATTACCTGGTCTCCTGGCTTGACAGTGCCTGTCTCAACTCTTCCGACTGGAACTGTTCCAAATCCAGATATGCTGAATACATCTTGTATAGGCAGTCTTAATGGCTTGTCAACTGGCTTTTCAGGAACAATTAATTGGTCAAGCGCTTGCAGCAATGTAGGTCCATTATACCATGGCATTTTCTCTGGTTTTGCAGCAATGTTGCTTCCTTCCAAAGCTGAATAAGGAATGAATGGAACTGCATCTGTCTTGAATCCAAGTGTTTTCAGCAATTCAGTAACTGATTTTTTTGTTGCCTCATATTTTTCCTGCGAAAAATTAGCAGCATCCATTTTATTGATTCCAACAATGAGCTGCCTGATCCCAAGCACGCTTGCCAGAATAGCATGCTCTCTTGTCTGAGCTTGAATTCCATCAACGCCGCTTACAACTAGAACTGCTGCATCAGCCTGGGAAGCTCCTGTTATCATATTCTTAACAAAGTCCTTGTGGCCAGGGGCATCTATAATTGTGAAATAAAATTTATCCGTCTGGAAATCTCTATGCGCAATATCAATTGTTATTCCTCTTTCCCTTTCTTCCTTTAATTGATCCATTACAAATGCAAATTCAAATGTCGGCCTGTTTACCTGCTGTGTTAATTCTTTGTAATGAGCAATGTCTCTGTCAGTTATAACATGAGTTTCATATAATAAACGTCCGACAGTTGTTGATTTTCCATGGTCAACGTGTCCTATAAAAATCAAATTCATATGTGGTTTATCTGCCATTTCTTCACCTAGTGTTTTAATTATTCTTAAAATTATTTATTTTATAAATATAATTTATAAATATGAACTAAACTAAAATTGATTTAATTATTCCTTAAATTATTTTTATATTTTAAAATAAGATAATATATTATGAAAACAAATATTTTTAAATATTATTATAAAATAATTTCAAAATTATATTATACAATATATGCTGTGGGCAGTGAACTGCCCCATCATGGAATGGAACTTCCAGCTCGCAGAATTAAATACTTTTTTAACTAGTCTGTGGTTTGCTTTACAAAATTAAAATTTATAAGTTGCAAAATATTAAAATTTATAAGTTGCGGAGCCCCTTGTTTCATCTAAGCATAAATTATTAGATTACTCCGTTTTCAGAAGTATAAATCAAAATATTATTGTATTTTTTTGTGATCTGGGCTCTTAATCCATATAGCTGCCTTACATTATATTTGTTTGCAAGTTCAACTAATCTCTGCGTGATTATGCCATCAAATGCAATTGCATAAATATTTTTTGCGTCCTGTACTGCTTGAATTAATTGCCTTATTGGAATTTCCTGGATTATTTTAAAATTTTTGTCATAAAGTCTTCCTCTAAGAGAGTTTTGAAGGTCTTTTAATGTATTAACCAGATCCTGGTTTATTGTATTTTTATTTTCCTTGCCCTGGTCATTTTTATTATTTTCAGTTTCTGTGCCAATTTCACTGATATGCCTGGTTTCATTATTTATTGTTGGGATATCTGCATCTTCATCATCATTAATGTCCATAATCTTCAAATGCCTGGTTTCATGCAGTGTCTGATTGTCCTCTTTATTGTGCAAATTATTAACAATCTCTGTAACGCTTTTTATTATTTCTGTGTCTGAATCCTGGTGCGTGGTATTTTTATTGTCTCTATTGTATTTTTCATTGATTGTTTTTGCATTGTATTCTGCATGGTGCGTCTCTTCACTATTTTCATTGTCAGGCTGTTTGCTATTAATTTCATTATTGTTAGTTTGGTAATGGAATCTATTTCTTTGATGCATGTATCTCTGCTGTTCATTATTATTTTTAAACTGGTCCTCTCTTTTTATTCTATTAATAATTTGGTCAATTGGTATTTTGGAATGCAGGGCTTTAATTATTTCTTTTCTTGTTAATTCCTCGACTTCTTTTCCATCCGGAGCTTTTGCAACAAAATCAATGTCAGTGCTGTTCAGCAGGATTTTTATAATCATTTCTCCTCCTCTGTCTCCATCTACAAACAAGGTTGTTTCTTTTTCTGTTGTTAGCTTTATTATTGAATCAGGAACTTTATTTGACGCACCACCAACAGCAATGCAATTAGTTATGTCGCTTTTTATTAAATTAAGAACATCTGCCCTGCCTTCTACAAGAATGATTTCATCTGTTTTGCCGACATCTGGCCCTGCTGGAAGATTTTCAGATCCGAAAACAGTTATAGTGCTTGTTTTAACATCTGATTCAACCATATCACTTATTTCTCTGCTGTCTGGTATTTCTGTTGAAAGAAGCGCCTTGATAAGATTTTTGGCGCGCTCTATTATCATTTTTCTTTTTTCATTTCTCGTATCTTCTACTTTTATTGTTTTGAATGATGTTTCAAAAGGGCCTACTCTATCAACTGATTCAATTGCAGCGCCTAAAATACACGTCTCTACTCTCCCTAAAGAGGAAGGCAGGAATAATTTTCCAGATGTCTGATTATTTTTATTGTTTGAGAATTCAATTTCAATTCTTCCAATTTTTCCATTTCTTTGCAATTCCCTTAAATCAAGATCAGCTCCTATCAAGCCCTCTGTCTGGCCAAAAATTGCGCCAATAATATCAGGCTTGTCAACATTTCCATCTATACTGAAATCTGATTCAACAATGTATTTAACAATATCAATATATTTTTTTCCCA
>JAJZMY010000025.1 GCA_021848125.1 Microcaldota archaeon | reverse complement strand
TATTTTTCTGATATTTGTATTTTTAGAACTAAGAATGCCTATTTTTATCCTCCTCATTATTTCATCTAAACTTTTTATATTATGAATATCTCCTCCTTTTTTATTGTCATATTTTATATTCAACACTTATTTCCATGCAAAGTAACAAAACATCAGCGAGTTATTTTAATATCTTGTAGCCCCTCAAGATATTTCTTTCCATTACCTTCTAAGAAATATTTTCTTGTAGGCTCTAACATATCAACAAGATAATTAGCAATTGCTTCTTTAAGGTCAAGAGGATGTATTTCTCCTTTTTGATAAAGGTCTTCTAATTCAGATGAGTATTTATAGGTACTTGATTTGTTTGTCTTCTTATTCACAATTTCAAAAGTCATATTTTTTCTTATAAGATAGGGAAATACAATATAATTAGAAATATCTATAATAGGATTAATTTTCGTCTCTTTTGTAGGGCAATAAGCACTATTTATCTTTTTCCTAATAACTTCTTCACTATCATGTATAAAGATTGCACTTTCTGGTTTTGATTTAGACATTTTAACTTCAATAAGCTGCTGCTCCAACAATTCTCTGTTATTTTGATCCTTTGCAGTTATTATTTTTGCTCTTTGTTCCTTATTAATATGCACTCCAGTCAAAAGATGGTGATGTATGGCTATAGGCTCGTAATCAAATTCTTTAGCTACCTCTAAAGCAACAACATGTGCTTTTCTTTGATCCATTCCAGCATGCGCCAAATTGACCTTTAATCCGTATATATCAGCCACCTGCATTGGAACATATAAAAGTTGCCCAAAACTGACAGACTCTCCCTCTTTTCTACCAGCTACAGTTATGCTCCTCTTTGCCCTAGCCAAAGTCATCTTTTTTGATATTTTTATTACATCCTCTAGATAATCGGTTCCTAGCTTATCATATAATTCAGAACCCATAATAAATTTAACTTTTTCAGGGTTCCCTCCTACTGCTTCTAAAGATTTTTTAAGTGCCTCCTTGAAATATGTACCACCTATTTTTCTTATGGTGCTCAAATCTCCACCAAGTTTTTTGTTAATCCATGTATGGTAATCAGCAAGAAATACATTAGTGTCGACACCAGCTTCCTGAAAATCTGCTAACTTTTCCATAGAAAGAAGCCCTGTGCCAAAGTGAACAAATCCAGAGATTTCAAATCCAATATAATGTTTTAGTGCCTTATTGGTTTCAAGATAATCTTTTAGCTTTTGCTCTGTTAGAAGCTCCTCTATTGGTGCTCTTTTAATTAATTCTAATTCATTCATTATGTCAACATGAATAATTAAAAATCGACAGATACATCAAATTTCTTTATATAATTGTCAATCTATCAATACGCTTTTTAAATACTTGTAATAGTGTGTTGAATTTTTACTATTATAATTTGCTATTTTATAATCAAATTCTTTTTTTTATCTACTGAATTAATTTGTTCGTAAGAGTTTAATAATCTTACGGTTATTTTGATTTTTAATGAGAATTACGCTACTCACTTTTTCCCCATAAATTATTCTCTATTTATTTATAAATAAATATTGGTGAATGTCTTTGCTTTTTTACTTTTTGAATTTGACTACTTTATGAGCAAGATTCAGACTTTTTGAGCAGAATGGACTTTTAGAGCAAAGCCGATAATTCCCTTCATATGTCCTGGGTTTTTAAATCTATTACTTTTGTTTTATTGGCAATGTGAACCAGAATGTTGTTCCTTTTTTTTCATTTGATTCAAATGAGATTTTACCTTTATGCATGTTTATAATGTCTTTTGTTATTGCTAAGCCAAGACCTGTTCCAGCCCCATCCTGTTTAACAAGGCCTTTTTTTGTTGCTTGATAAAATTTTTTGAATATTTTATGTTTGTCCTCATCACTAATGCCAATTCCAGTATCAATTATATTACATTCAATTTTTCTTTTATTTTTTTTGAATATATGAACTGATATACTGCCTTTTTCTGTAAATTTTAATGCATTTCCAATTAAATTGACAAATACCTGCATAAGCCTGTTGGGATCTGCGTCAATTTTTGGAACATCATAATCTACTTTCCAATTAAACTGCAAATTTTTAGCAGCAACTGCTTCTTCCAGTGATTTGATTGTAGAAGTACCGTAGAATGAATTCAAATCAATCTCTTTTATATCTAGTTTTATTTTATTTGCATCTAATTTTGATGCATCCAGCACCTGCTGGATGATAAGCATTAATCTGTCAGTTTCGTCCAATATTGTTTTGACATATTCTTTTTGTTCATTATTCAATTCTCCAAATTCATTTGTATATAGAAGTTTGGAAAATCCTTTTATGTTTGTTAATGGTGTTTTTAATTCATGAGAAATATTATAGATGAACTGGGATTTCAGTTCACTTGTTGAAAAAAGCCTTTTGATCTGATTTTTCTGATCTCTTATCAAGTCTTCTTGTTCGTCAATCAGTCTTTTTGTTTCAAGTTCTTTTATTAAAATAATATAATTAATGCTATTATCAATGAATTTTAACATTCTTAAAAAATGAATTGCAGCAATTTTCTTATCATCCTTTGTTATTAAAGTAATGTATGAATTATCTATTTTTCCATTATTTCTGGCAAATGCAATATCTCTATCAAGCACTTCGCTGTTCTCGTATATTTTTTTAATATCCATCCCAATAAGTTCTTTCTGATTGTATTTTAATACAGGTTCAACACACATGTTTGAATTTTTGATATATCCTAATTCATCTATAATTAATACCAGATCGCTAGTATTATTAATAAATTCATCAAAGTCTTGTTTTATATTGTGAATATATTTTTCAGCAGTCGCATCTATTAATATGGTAATATAACCATTAAAATATCTTGCTATGGCAAATTTAAGATATAGTGGTTTTTCATTGATTATCAAATCAAGGTTTCCATTTACGTTTGCAGATTTATCCTCTTTTAATTCAGATATTTTTTGTAGAAATTCAGTTCTTTGTGCTCCATCCATCAAATCTTCAAAACTCTTTCCAAGTATCAACTTTCCTGATAATTTATCAAAATTTTGTGTAATCTCTTTTATAATAAAATCATTATCCAAGAACATTACAAACACATCATTGCTTGTTTGCACTGTATCTATTAATTTATTTAAGACTTCAAGATTGGTATTATTGTATAAAGTTAAATAAATCAGATTATTATTTAGTTTATTTGTATTTATTTTGTAAATATTATTATTAATTTTTATTTTAGCATAACTTAAATTACTCAATTCATTAAAACTTTTATTCAAAACATTACTAATGTTATTATTGAATTTTTCAATGTCGAATTCATTTGTTACAGCTTTATTTGCCTTTATTATCAAATTGTCTGAGTTAACAATCATTTGCAGGACTTCAGAATTAAATGCTATATTAAAATAATTACCAAGTTTATCAACTCTTTTTATCATTTGTTTGTAAACAATACTTAAAGATAAAACAAATGACGCCAAATTTATTGCATTTATGTTTTTTTCATCAAATTTATTTTTTTGGTATGAAAAAAGTTCAATAACCATGATCGGTTTTGTATAAATAAATACAGGAATAACTGCACAGCTTTTATAACCTCTATTTTTATATTCAATAGCTTTTGGAAAAACAGAATATTCGCTTAATTCATTATCTATTAAAATCTGTCTTGAATTAATAATAAAACTGTATTCCTGATCAATATTTTCTTTTTTATAAATGTTGTTTAAAATAATTTCATCAATTCCAAAATTTTGTCTAATTATTCTTATAAAATTATTTTCCAAATTTTCCTCGTTTTCAATAGGGTTATTAATTATTTTTAATATATTATTAATGAAATTATCAGATATTTCATTCATTTATTCACAATTCATTTTATTAGTAATATTAATTAGCATTAATAATCAATTAATTTTTAATAAATAATAATTTATAAATTACTAATATAGTTATATATAATTATAATTATACAAAATAAATTTTAAATAAACTATTCCAGTTATCAATAATAGTTATTCAATGTTTTAGAATAAGAACTGTGTTTTTGCCTAGATATAAAAAATAAAATTCCAAAATTAAAGCATAAAATATTAGAAAAAGTTTTATATATTTATTAATAAAATTAAATACTAATTTTTGAAATAAAATTTTTAGCATGGGCCTGTAACTCAGCCTGGCCAGAGTGGCTGGCTTTTAACCAGTAAGTCGGGGGTTCAAATCCCCCCAGGCCCGAGACAAAATTTTATATTTCAAAAATCGCAAACTGCTATAATAGGTAAAATAATGGCAAAAAATTTCATAAGTGTAATTATTCCTGCTTTAAATGAACAAAAATACATTGGCAGGTGCATTGATAGTCTGCTAAAGCAAACATTTTCTGATTTTGAAATAATTGTAATTGATAATGGCAGTAAAGACAATACAGTGAATATTGTAAAAAAATACAAAAACCAAAATGTCAAATTATTTATCGAAAGAAAAAAAGGTGTTGCAAGAGCAAGAAATAAAGGAGCAAATTATGCAAGTGGAAATCTTTTATTTTTTATTGATGCAGATACAATAGCCTCGCCGAATCTTCTGCAAAATTATTATGAATTGTTCAGCAGGAACAAGAAAATCCTTGCTGCAACAGGTCCAATCAAGCCGCTTGAAAAAACAACAGCAAAAATCAGGTTTTCTTATTTTGTTGTGTCAAAAATTTGCGTGCCATTTTTAATATTTTTCAAAAGAGCTTTAATAATTGGGCATAATTTTTGTATTAGAAAAACTATTTTCATAAAATTAAAAGGTTTTAATGAAAATTATATAACTTATGAGGACTGGGATTTATCAACAAGACTTCAAAAATTTGGCAGGATAAAATTCGTGAGCAATGCAGTAGTATATACAAGTATTAGAAGAACTGCAAAATGGGGCATTATTAAATATCTTTTTTTTACATTAGGGAATATTGTCAGATATGGTTTATTCAAAAAACCAAAATCAGATTATGAATTAATAAGATAATAATTAAGAACCTCGGTAAATATTAATTTATAATTTATTAATATAATATTATATTATTTAATTTATAATTTATTAATATAATATTATAATATTTAATTTATTAATATAATACTCTAAAAAGATTTAAATGAATTTAAAAACTCTGATATTTTTTGGATTTATCGCGATTTCACTAGTATTATTATTGGCAGCAATGGCAATTCCAAAAAACCTTGGCTTTGATTTTCTGAAATTATTATTGCTATTAATTGCAATGCTCTTTGATGTTCTAGCATTTAGCTCAAGATTTTATACTTATTTACTAGTTCCAATTCTTCAGCAGCGCAAAAACAAAATTGTTCTAAGTAATGAAGATCCTTATTGGTTTTCAACATCAATGGATGCAATAATTAAAAAAAAGGGCGATGATTTTATTTCAACTGTGTATATTTCAATACCCTTATATAAATCAGCAACTGAAATGAGCGATGAAGAAAAAATAGATTTTTCAATGCAAGTAAGCAGACTGGTGGGGCTTAGCAAGGAACCAGTAAGGTATACTGCTGAAATGTTTGTGATGAATAAGGATAGCTATATTCAAACATTAAGAGATAAAATCAGTACAATAGAAACCCAGGAATCCGAAGTGCTACAGAAAAACCAGCAAGGAATTAAACTTGAAAGAATAAAAGGTCAGTTATCAATGTGGCGGAATATTCTAGATAAAGTTATAAAAACCCAATCATTTGAACTTGGGACATATGTAACTGTTTCAGCAATTGGAACAAAAGAGTTTGAAGCAGTGAGTCTTGCACAGCAAAGGGCAAGAGAAATGATTTCAGGAATTGGCGCGATTTTCGGCGTGTCGCCGATTCTTGTGACAGGAAAGGATATTTTAAAATACATAGAGCCAGAGTACTTGATTCCATTCTCAACAGTTACAGAGGAATTAAGCAAAAAAATAGAAGAATCAGTTATTTAGATGGTTAAATGGATGAAGAGGCAATTGAATATTTGGCATTCAGCATGCTTATAGTATTTCTAGTTATTGCAGCATCATCATCATTTGGCGGCGGAATTTTTTCAATACTGGCAAGTATTATTGCTTTGGTGACAGCAGGAATTATTTTGATTTTGAATTTTGCAGATTACCTTATATTTCCAGCAGTTACAAAAGCATTGAATATGGAATTTTATCCTGCAAGAAATTATAAAATAGTTAAAACGCAGGATGCAATACTTAAAAATATCAGTGGTTTATATTATGCAACAGGATTTATTGCAATGAATTTATTCCCCTATTCTTTTAAAGAAGAAAATATGCCTTCCCAGGAAGAAGACCAGCAAAAATTACTGACTGCTCCAGAATCTTGGGAAAAAAGCATAATAAATTTAACATTTCCGTTTAAGTTTCATGTTTTTGCATGTGGGCTTTCAGTCCAGAACATAAGAGATGAATTAGAAGGCAAGAGATCTTTTCAGGAATTTGAAATGTCAAAAGCGCAAAAAGCAGACAAACCAGATCCATTGGCATTGACTGAAATTCAAAGAAAAATCAATGTTATAAAAGCAAGAATAGACAGAATTTCCCAGGGAGAAAGACCTGTTGCTACAATAATGTATATTGAAACAACAGCAGTCGGCGTAAGCGAGAAATCAGCAATGGATAATTTAACTGAGCAAATAAAAGAATTGCAATTGGGCTTCAGTTATCTTGATTTGGAATTGCAGAGAGTTATCGGCAGGGAATTATATGTTTTATTCCAGTTTAATTTTTCATTGCCAATAAGTTTTGAAGAAACTGCGCAATATTTTGATCAGCAGCAGTAAAACTCTTTAAAAAAGAGTTTTATCAGAAATGAACTTCTTAAAAAGAAGTTTTCAAGAAATAAAGCTCTTTGAAAAAGAGCTTTAGCAGAAATAAAGCTTTTAAAAAAAGTTTTGCCAAAAAATAAAAATAAATAAAGACATATTAAATAATTTAGTTATTTATATTTACAAATAGAAATAATTTAATTAAAGATAATTAAAAAAGATAAAATGACAATAATAAAATTCCAGCATATAATGAGCAATGATGTTGCCAAGCGCGCGTTTTTATCAAGGCCACCAGAGCCTCCGGCAGGAGTTCTGCTAAATGATCCATTTCAGTCAATTTATATTGGAATTACAAAAATCTTTAAAATACCTTTTTCATGGTCTTTTTTGAATTTGACAAACCCTCATATCTGCGTTGTAGGAATAACTGGAGCAGGCAAAAGCTATTTTGTCAAAACATTACTAATACGCGCAAGCTATATCTGGAATTCAAATGCAATAATAATTGACTGGGCCGGCGAATACAAAGCCTGGGTCAAGCAAAGCGGCGGCATTGTCGTGTCTTTGGGAAAAGGCGATTATTTGAATATAATGGACTTGTCTGGGATGAAGCCACTGGACAGAGTAAAGCAGATTATGAATTCCCTAGATATACTAACTGATATTAGCATGTATGCAGAGCAGCGCAGGCTGACAGACGAAGCCCTGGAACAATGTTATTTGAATGCAGGATTTGCCCTGGCTGAGATACCACCTCCAGACAAGGATGCTCCGACAATAAAGGATGCAATTTCCCTTCTAGAGGAAAAACTACAGGAAGGAACATATACATATCCAGCAGAGCTGGAAAATACAATATACAGATTAAGGCAGTTTGCCAGGGAAGGCGAAGATTATTTTGCAAGAAAAAGCACACTCGATCTCGCAAAACTTGCATCATCTGGCTTGGTTAGCATTGATTTGTCAACGCTTCCTGATGAAAAATTCAGGGCATTGGCTGGCTTGTTTATTTTACAGACATTAAAGGAAAAAATGAGAACAGAGGGGTGGAGCGGCAGCAAGGGATTGAAAGCAATTGTTGTTTTAGATGAAGCATGGAAAATTGCAAGTGATGAAAAAAGCGATGCAATTATGATTGTAAGAGAAGGACGTAAATACCAATTCGGATTAATTGTTGCATCACAGAATCCGACAGATATTCATGAAGCAATATTTTCTAATGTAGGAACTAATTTTATTTTAAGAATAAAATTCGAAAAATTTCTTGATTATATCCAAGGATCTCTTAATTTTTCAAATTTTATAAGATCTGAGATTTCAAAATTTGGAGTTGGGCAGGCAGCAGTTGAAATGGCATTCCAGACATCACTTAGATTTCCAGAAACATTTGTATTGCAGCAAATTCACGGCGAAGAGCCATTATACGCTTATACAGTTGATATTACAGATATTTTGACACAGCCTGAATTACAGGCAAACATTATGCCAAGGTCTTATGAATTTGAAAAAGAGGAATTACGCAACAAGTTCATTGAGTATAATATAGGGTCTAATGAAATTGATTCAATATTCAAAACCCTTGATGAGAATCAACGTTCAATCAAAATGCTTGACTTAATTAGAATTTTCAAGCAAAATAATATTACTGTTCAAAATATTATGGCATTTCTGAAAAGTTTAAGCATTGAAGATGTAATAATAACAAGAATACTTTCAAAAACATAATTTTACAGATCTAATAAATTAATAAAAAAGCTTTTAGGAAAAGCTTCAGCAAAATAAAAAGTTTGCAGAATTCAGCAGCAAAGCTGCTGAAGCTTTAGCAAAAATAAAAAATATAATAATAAAACAAATAAAAAGATAAAATGCCACAACAAGAAACATATTCCATAAATAGAATCGAATTAAGGCGCTTGCTGCTTTCCTTGGGTACTAGTGAAAAAAGTATTGCAATGCTGCTGAGCGATATGGAAAAAATGCACAGGCATGTAAATATTATTTCTTTTGTTGCAATGCTTGAAAAAATAAATATTCCACAGGAAAAAATGATAAATATATTTAGAAGATTCGGCCTGGATGATGTTACAATACAAAACATATTAAATGCAGTTGATGAAGAAAGAATAATGGCGCAAACAGGAAGATTATATAATGTGTCTTTGAAATAATTAAATACTAATAAAATATAAATAAGATTTTATGAAAAACAAAAATCTGAAATCAAAAAATAACAAAAAAATGAACAAATATGGCAATGCATCTAAAAAGCAAACTAGATGCATAATATGTGGCGAAGAAAAACAAGGCATTGAAGTTGAAAATGACTGGATAATCGATTCCATTAGATGGTTTAAGAGGAATATAACAAAAAATGAAAAAAATTACAAATTAATTGTATGCCAAAATTGCTATCCAAAATATCAAAAACAGTATAATTCCTTTAAAAATAAAAGAATTTTTTATCTTGTTTTAGGCGTAATTTTTACAGCACTGTTATTTATTGCATCCAGTTTTAATATATTTTCATTGCTGTCTGGGTTTATATTAATACTCTTCTTATACCTTCTTTCTCTTTTAAGTTATATGCCAAAATTAAAAACAAAGGAAAATGTAGCAACATCATAATTTGTTTGATTTAAAATTCAGTGTGATTTCTTGAATAATATTCCTTATTTTTTATATTCAATAATATTGTATCCAATAATTTTTATACTTCCAGCATATGCAGCAAATGGAGCACCAGTTATTTTTGGCGGCGGAAAACCAATTGATTTTAATAAAAGATTCAGGAAAAAAAGAATATTCGGGGACCATAAAACAATCAGAGGAACATTATCCAGTTTTATTGCAGGCCTGTTAACAGGATTAATTGAATTTCATTTTTTTCATTATATGCTTTTAGTATCAGTATTCATGGTAATTGGCGTAAATTTTGGAGATCTTTTTGGAAGCTTTATAAAAAGGCAATTGAATTTCAATTCTGGAAAAAGCTTTCCATTTCTTGACCAGTACGGATTTTTTGCTTTTGCGCTACTGTTCGTCTATGCTTTTGCTTACTCTCATTTTCCTGATTTATATGGCATGGTATTTTTAATAATATTAACAGGCCTTTTGCATTTGTCAACAAATATTGGTGCATATAAATTAAAGCTAAAGCACGTTCCATGGTAAATTATTATTTTTTTAATTTATTTTTTCAATTTTGATTTTAATGTTATAATCAAGTATTTGGAGTTCTTTTTCTAATATTTTTTCATCAATTTCAAACAAAATTTGTTTTGTATTTGTTTTTTGTTTGATATTTTCAGCATCTCTCTTTATTATTTCTTCAACATCTTTTTCTGTTTTTATATAGATATTGATTTTATTTATTTTCATTAAATTTATTTCCTTCCTTATTATTTGTATGTTCCGTATCAGCTCCCTGATTAATATCTCCTCTTTTAATTCCTTGCTAATATTCTTGTTTATTTTTATGGATCCGTATTTGAATTGCAGTGCAGATTCATCTTCAAGTGCTTTTTCTATTACTACAAACTGGTCTTTTTTTATTTCAAAATTTCCCTCCCCAGTATTTAATAAATAGTATCCCTGTTTTTCAACATCTTGCTCAACAACACTAGCATCCTGGTTAATAAGTTGGTTTGCAATTATTTGTGCATTTTGCTTGAATTCAGGGCCTAATTTATTAAAAATCGGCTTTATTATTTTTTTGTTTGTCTCACTTTTTATTATTTTTATTGATTTTACATTTGCATAATTTTCTATCAGATTAGAAATTTTATATACATTTTCAATTGTTTGATCATTATTTAATTCAATAGTAGCCTCTTGCAATGGCCATTTTAATTTAATCTGCTCTTTTTCTCTAAGACTCAATATAGCTTTTGAAATGTCTTTTAATAGTTCAAATTGGTTTTCAAGTTCATGATTTATTATTTTTTTATTTTGTTTCGGCCATTTATTCATAAATATTGATTCCTTGTTTGAAAACAAATCCTGATAAATAAATTCGCATGAAAATGGGATTGCTATCGAAGAAAGAATAAGCATATTGTAAATTACATATGAACAAATATTAAGAATTAGTTTCATTTCTTTTTTTGATTCAGTTGCCCTTTGCTTTGCAAATTTCAGATAAAACCTGCTAAAATCTTCAACAATAAATTCCTTTAGTTCCCTTACTGCATCATGCATTTTATATTCATTCATATTTTGTGTTACTTTTCCAATAAGTGAATTTAATCTTGAAATAATCCAAATGTCTTCCTTTTCAAGATTTTTTAGTTTTGGTATTTTATATTTAATTTTCTCTTTTTGGCCATTATTTAATATTAAATTAAATTCTTTAACAAGCTCTGAAATATTGTAAAGAATAATAATTTTTCTATCTGCTTCATCAATATCTTGTTTCTTCAATTTTAATTCAATCCATCTTGGATGGCTTAGGCACCAGAATCTAAATCCGTCTGCTGATGTGAATTCCAATAATTCGTTTCCGCTTACTGTGTTTCCCAAATGCCTGTGCATTTCCCGTCCAAGCTCGTCTTTAATCATACCACCTATGCTGACTTTTTTATATGGCGCTTTATTATATAATGCAGTGCTGGTTTTTAACAATACGCTGAACCATCCTCTTATCTGGTCTGCACTTTCGCTTATCCAGTCAGCTGGAAAATATTTTTCAAATTCCTTGTCTGTCAAGCTTGCAGTATGTGCAATGCCTGAATCATACCATACATCAAATACGTCTTTTATTCTTTTCATTTCTGAATTGCATTTTTGGCATCTAATTTCTATTTCATCAACATACGGCCTATGCAAGTCATTAATATCCTTTTTTATTATTGCATTTTCAAGCATTTCGTGTTTTGATCCAATTATTTTTATTTCATCGCAGGAATCGCATTTCCATATTGGTATTGGAATGCCCCAGTATCTTTGTCTTGATATGCACAAGTCAGGAGAAGTTTTTATAGCTTCATAAAAC
>JAJZMY010000021.1 GCA_021848125.1 Microcaldota archaeon | reverse complement strand
ATTGATTTGCTTGAAAAATTGGATGCAAAAATTGCAGGGATTTGTGTACTGATTGAACTGACTGATTTAAATGCAAGAGAAAAATTAAAAGGCTATGATGTATTCAGTATTGTAAAATATTGAAATTAGAATCTTGATTCTGCATCAAAACTAGAAATGATTTTCAGATTGATCTGTATTCTGTTATTTATTTATAATCTCATTGATTTTCCTGTCTTTCATTTTTCTTGAATAATGCTTTCTGATTTCATAAGAAATAATTATAATTAAAATACCTGCAACAATTATTAATATTAATGAAGGCGTAACAAATACAAAATCAGCCACCCCACCATTTGCAATATTTATTGGATATTTTAAATTGAAATAATTGATATAACCAGTTGCATATCCATATGGCACATTGACAAATGTTTTTGTTCCATTATTTCCCAGATAAAAACTGGTATTTGTTTTATTATAAAACTGGATCTGCCCTGTTGCATTTACACTTGTGCCGAATAAAGTTCTTGACTTTATAGTAATATTATAAACAGGCAATTTCAATACAATAAGTTTTGGCTCTGTTAAATTAAACATATAATTTGTTGAAATTGATGTGTTTTTAAAATAAACAGAACTTATATTATAAGATTTATTTATGGTTCCAGTAAGAAACATGCTATTATTTGTCTTATTTCCATTAATATAAAAATAACTTTGGTTTATTTTATTTCCGTAATTGTTTTCTGTTTCTAGCGAAACAAGATACTGTGTTTTAAACAATGCAGAAATTTGCTTTGATGAGTTAATGATAATATTTATTTTTGTCTGATTTGCATTGGTTGTTTTGTTGTTTATATCCCAGGAATAAAATAATAATCTTGACCTGTTATTGACATAAAAATATTTGTTTGATAAAGAAATATTGGCGCTTGAATTTGCATTGTACCATCCTGTTCCTGCAGCAGTGCCATATTGCGATGAAACATTTACATAATACTGCAACTGCCAGATTGCATTAAAAGTTTTGGATGAATTTATCAAAACACTGAAATTTTTTGCATTGATATTGTTGTTCCATGATTTAAATAAAACCCTTTCTTTTGGATTTATTTGCAATGTGTTTGCATTTAAAGAAATATTGGCGCTTGAATTTGCATTGTACCATCCTGTTCCTGCAGCAGTGCCATATTGCGATGAAACATTTACATAATACTGCAACTGCCAGATTGCATGCTCTGTTATATTGTTATTCATTTGAACTGAAAAATTAGTGTCATTGCCAGTATAAGATCCAAAACCAGTGCCTTGATAGCCCATTAGAATTGCCCGTGCTGTATTATTCAAATAAATCGTTTTGTTTGCTTTGATATTTGCCATTGAATATGCAGAGTAATTTCCAGAACCATTAATAACATTATATTGGGAAACAATATTTAATTTATAGCCCAGATTCCAGAGAAGAACATTGTTCTGTAGGCTTAATCCAGAGCCTGCAATAAAATTATTTATTAAACTATCATATTCCTGGACGCCGTAATTATTTGGGATATTTGTCTCGCTGCCAGCGCCATATGAAATGTAAGAATATGCTTTTGAAACATATTGCCATTGATTATCTTTATAGAATCTGAAATTTTTGAATTCAACAGGGCTCATGTATTGGCCGTTGTTTGATGCATTTGCATATTCTGCAAGTGCATAAAGAACATGATTTCCGGAGCTGGAGCTATATAAATTTACACTTCCAACTTCATGCCCATTGACATAAAAATTCCACTTATTAGTAAGGCTAGAAAAATTAAATGAGAAATTATTAAATGAATTTAAATTTAAATAATCACTCCCAAAACTTCCATAAAAATTTGTACTGTTTAAATTTGATGCTGGAAAATATTCATAAAACCAGAATGGAACATGTTTTGTAATTAAAATTTTTGAAGAACAGCCGGAAAGTGTGCAGTTATTTTTCAGATATCCTGTTTCATTATATACTGTATAACCAACTTGGATAAATGCATTGTTTTGCAGATGCTCCCCAACCCAAAAGCCAAATGAATCTAATGAAATATTTTGGCTTGTTGTCATGATTGTTATGCTTCCGCCATTATTATTATCAGTATTATAATAGGCTTGGGCGCCCGACTGAAACCAATACTGAGAAAACGAAACATTAATCAATAATCCAGACAAACAAAAAATTAATAATACATAAAAATTAAATTTTCTCATAATCAATGCCCAATTCATTCAATTTTTTCATTAATTCATTTCTTTGGAATGAATTTAAGCTTTTCCATTCAATGACTGCTATATTTGGCTTTGGAATGCTTCTTGAAATTGCCTGATCTAGCATGCCGATATTGTCAATATAATATTTTGGCATTATGTGCGAAAATGCATAATTTTTACTAAATGCCAATTTTGTAAATTTTGAAGCATAATGGGATCCGCCGATTCCAAGGGCAATGCTAATTGGCTTTGAGCCTTCTTTATTATTTTGAATAGTATTGCCTTTAGTTATATAATAATTTATAAAATCAATTATTGATTTTGCAAGGACATTGATATATTTTAAATCACTTAAAGAATCCGGATTCCCTCCAAACTCGACAAAAAATGATGAGATATTTAATAATGGTCCGTGGTGGCTTGCTTCATAAACTACTTCAATATCTGTATTATTATTAATTTTCAATAAGCTTAAAATTTTAAACATATTCAAGGGAGATGAAATAGACAATTGATTTGGCTTTCCGCCGAATTCAGCAGCGTTTGACCAGTTTCCAAGCGCATGAACTGAAAAAATATTAATGTTTTGTTTACTTTTGTGCTGGCTAATAAAAATAATCAGATCTGTTTTAAGCAGATTCAGAAATTCAGTTTCAATTAATTTTTTACTAAATTCATAAAGGTCTATTCTGCAATTATTTTTTATAAAAGCATAATAATTATATTTAATATTTGGTATATTATCCGAATTCTGCTTTTTAAAATTTATTTTATTTTTTAATATCTGGAAAATGCTGGATGAAACAGGATCAGATGATGAGCAAATAAGAGATAATGACATTCAACTCGATTTTAGTTTTTTATAATATTGTTTATTAATTTATTAAATTTATAATATTTATTTTTTGATATGATCTTTAAAATATTTTAATGATACAAAAGAATCCCGTTCCATTTCCTCAAGCGTAATTGAAATATATTTTGATTGTGATTTTAACCTTGGAATTAATATCTGGTTTAAGGTATTTACCCTTCTTTTTGTCTTGTCAATCTCAATTGCTAATTTTTTAATGTTCTGCTCTCTTTTTGCAACGTCAATAATTACATCCTCTAATTTAGAATAAGAATCTTTAAGGTCATCAACTGCACTGCTTGTTGAAAATAGATTAAATTCAAGTGTTTCATTTGTCTGCTTTTCAATTTCAGGTATTTTTACACCCATTATATTTTTTATGTTTAATTTAATGGGCCTTCTTTCTTTTGCATAGAATGCAGTTTCTTCCAGTTCAAAATTTCCAATGTATGCTGAGCTGATTATTCCAGTTTTATATGCTTGCTGCAATATCTCTGATAAAAAAGATCTATTGTTCTTTGATTCTTTTATTAATTTTAAAAATTCAATTACAAGAATTTCCTGCTTTCTTTTTAAAATTTCATGGCCTTTTTTTGCCAATTTAATATTATTTTTTAAATTAATAAGATTCATTCTTGTTGGATTTATTTTCATTTTATCAGTTGCATAATTTATTCATTTATTGCTTGTTTTTTATAATATTTATTGATTAAGTCTGTTTTTATTCTGCTTAATTCCTGCTCTGGAAATACTGAAATCAGTTCCCAGCCCAGATCTAATGTCATTTCAATATCTCTGTTTTCATTTACTGGCTGGTTAATGAACCTGGATTCAAACATTTCTCCAAATTTCAAATATAATTTGTCAATATCACTTAATGCGTCTGCGCCGACAATTGAACTTAAGTTCTTTGCTTCCTGCGCCTTTGCATATGCACTATATAGCTGGTCGGCAATGCCTCTATGGTCTTCTCTTGTTTTCCCAACGCCAATGCCCTGGTTCATTAATCTTGACAATGAACCCAATGGATTAACTGGTGGGTATATTGCTTTGTTTGCAAGGTCTCTGCTTAAAAATATCTGGCCCTCTGTAATATAGCCAGTCAAATCAGGAATTGGATGGGTAACATCATCCCCTGGCATTGTAACAACATTCAATTGAGTTATGCTTGCATTTTTATTTCTTACAATTCCTGCTCTTTCATATATTGACGCAAGATCAGTATACATATAGCCAGGATATCCTCTTCTTCCTGGAACTTCATTTTTGGCGCTTGAAAGCTCTCTTAATGATTCAGCATAATTAGTCATGTCATTTAAAATTACAAGCACATGCATGTTTTTTTCAAATGCAAGAAACTCTGCAACAGTCAAAGCAATTCTTGGGGTTAAAATGCGTTCAATGCTTGGATCATCTGCTAAATTAATGAATGAAGCAGTTCTATTGATTGCGCCTGTTTTTTTGAATTCATTGATGAAATAAGTTGCATCATCATGAGTTATGCCTATTCCAGCAAATACAACTGCAAAATTTTCATTTGTTTTTTTTGTTTTTGCCTGCTTTATTATTTGGGCAGTTAATTGATTATGGGGCAATCCAGATCCGGAAAAAATAGGCAGCTTCTGGCCTCTTACCAATGTCATTAATCCGTCAATTGTTGAAATGCCTGTTTGGATAAAATCATTTGGCATTGCTCTTGCAATAGGATTCATTGCCAATCCATTAATATCATATTTCTGCTCATAAACAATGTCTGCATTTAAATCAATTGGCTTTGCCTGGCCATTGAAGACTCTTCCAAGCATATCCTCTGAAACTCCAATGTTAAATGTTTCGCCTGAAAATGAAACAGAAGTTTGATTTATATTAATTCCAGATGTTTGACCAAATACCTGCACAATTGCAAATTTGTCAGTTGTTTCAAGGACCTGGCCAAGCATTATTTCATTGTTTGGAAGCTTTATTTTTACAATTTCATTATACCTTGCATTATTTATTTTATCTATTATTATTAAAGGCCCTGCAACGCTTTTGATTGTGTTGTATTCTATATTAAATTTCATCCCATCACATAAAATCTAGAATTCTCATTATTTAATTTTACAGTAAAAATTTTAATAAATAATAAGTATCATAAATAATAATTATAAAATAATATGGTAAATTTAAACTTTGTGCTGCTTGATCTTTGATATTGTGCTTTGAAATATTTTATTGATTGAATTTATGATTTTGCTGACTTATAATAATTTTTTAATGTTTTTGTTGGAAAAAATTCTTGAATAGTCGTTTGCAATTATTTGAATATTGTTATTTTTCTGCCCTGAATTGCAAAATTCAATTTTTATAAAATCATTTAAATTAATATTATATGTGATAGCAAGAGCAGCTGAGCCGAATAATGAAACAAATATTTGTTTTGTAAAATCTGTTAAAATACAATAGCAAGACACTAAATCAGTATTATTAATAACATTGTGCTTTAAAGGGCCTATTTCAATAACCTTGCCAATAACATCTATATTCTTTTCATAGCCTTTTAGTAAATCAAATCGCACTGCTTTATATTGCGTTGGTTTTGTTTTATTTATGACTGTTTTTTGTATTGTTTTTAATTCATTTGTCTTATTGTCAAGTAAAATATTTTTTATTAGGATTACATCTCCTCGTTCAAAACAAAGTTCATCAACTAATTGCGAATACCTATTATAAAAATTTGCTTTTACTGTTGAATTTTCATTTCCAATAATAATTGTTCTTTTTATCAATATTTTAGTTTTATCTTTGTTTTCAATTTTTAAAGGATTAAAAATACGATAAATAATATCCTCAACATCTATTATTAAATTTAAACTGTTTTGATTATTTATCTGAATTAGATTAATAATATCTTTTGAATTATTTAAACTTAATCTGTCAATATCAGTATTTTTTAATTTGTTTGCTGTTTCATTATCAATCATTCCTGAAAATCTATCAATTATTTGATCAGAAGAGTGCGTTGCATCCCCTATTCCAATATTTACTTATTTTATATTTCCTTTGCTTCTTCCAAGACCTTTTGGCAGTTTCAATTTAAGTTCTGGATAAAGTTTGGATAACAATTGGGGGGGAACTGTTATATTAAAGCCAGATTCTGTAATTATTTTATTCAGCAAATAAATTTCTGCAATAGGCGCCTCTTTTTTATTGCATGCTTTGTTTATTGCCTCTTTTGCTTCCTTACTATTTAATAACAGCAATGCCTTTGTTAGTGATTCATAATTTTTTTTGTCTTTTATTATTTTTAGTACAAATTCATCTAAAATAAGTGTATTGACATTCAATAAATCAAATATTTTTTTATCAAAAGAATTTTTTATTCCGATCAGATGAAATGCAATTTCTTGTGTTTTTGTTTCAGGCCTTATTGTCATTTTTTTTATTGAGATCCAGTCCTTGTATTTTGCTACAAAATCAATATATTCTTTTGGTTCATCCATATTATCATTTGTTAAATTATTTTGACTTTTACATTAATTTATCAGAAAATAATGCGCAGATTTATTGACAATTGTTCTTCCAATAATTTTTTTCCTTACTAATTTATCCAGATTATTAATTGTCACTGATTTTGATCTGTTTGTCTTTATTACAATATCTTTTATTGATTTTGAACTTTGTTCTTTTGATGCATTGAAATTTTTCAGCACATCAACAATTAACTTTTCTATTTTATTTAATTCTGACATTTTACCACATTGTTAAATATTATTATGCTTTCTTTGTCCTAACGCTTTTCTTCTTTGGCCTTAAATAAGGATATCCGCATTTTCTGCATTTCTTATTGCTCACTTTATTTCTTGATTTGCATCTTTTACAGATAAATATTTTAGATAATTCCGCATCTGCGATTTGAAATTTTCCCATTTTTAACACTATTATACTATATTTTATTTTAATAAATAGAATTCATCTTTAATTTATGAATTTATTAAATTAATTAAATTATTTATTTTAGTTATATAAAAATATATGTTAATATCTGAAAATTTATATATTTTACTAAATTTATTTATTTCGTGTTGTCCTCTATCTCTATTAAAGCTGTATATTTCTGTACCGATAGAAACTTATTTCAGGATAATACATGAAGTAGTTAAAAAAGAAATTTATATATATGTCAACAGATAAAATAATAAATATGGCAAAAGAGAAAAATAAGATGTCAAAAATTTTAAGAAATAGCATTGGTATTATTGCTAGTGCTGCTATTTCATATTCTTTATTAACAGCGCCGAAATTAAATATGCCTTTTAATTCTATAAGCACTATATCAAACAGCAACAGCACTATTGAGCTGAAAACAAATTTCCTACGAAAAGAAATAAACAATAATATTAAGCTGAAAAAAATACAAAAAATGTATGGTTCTCAGGAAGGGCTGATGATGAATAATGTGAAAACTAGAAATTTGTCAGTCAATGCAGTATTTATAAAACAAGTAAATGATACTGGCCATGGGCCTGCTTATATTTTAAATGGAGTTCCTGACAAAGGCATGAACTGGATACAATTATTTGCGTCATATAAATATGGATCATTAAAATATAAATACCCTCATTTTGGAGTTCAGGTATGGAATAAAAATAATAAGTTTATCCAGTATCAGGATTCAATGAAATATATTAAATCAGGGGATATAATCAATATGTCGATGAAATTTTCAAAAAATAATAAATATATTTATGTTTCAGTAGAAGATATTGATATGAAAAATCAGAGCTTTAAAATGAAATTAAAATCAGATAATGCAACTCAATTTATATCTGAAAAAAGTGCGGGAAATTGTGGGGAATATTTTACTGGATTGATGACAGAGGAGTATATTAAAAAACCAGAGTTCATTCAAAGCAATAAGAGAATAGTTTATACACTACCAAAACCTCCAAGTTCTGCATATATATTTTACCTGATTTCAAATCCAAGCTCAGATTATTGCAACAGCAAGACAACAATACAGTATTATTCAAAAACAATTGAAAATTTAAAACAAAAGCAGAAAATAGCAATATACAAAAAAGGCAGAAATGCAAAAACTGAAAAAATAGAGCAAATAAGCAGTAATAAATTTATTACATATTAAATATAATTTCTTAAAAATACTGCTTAATATAATTTATTTAATTAAATGAAAAATATTTATTTTTAAACTTTTTTTATTATAATAATATAATATTAGCCCCATGGTCTAGTGGACATTGTTTAGTTTTTGATTTTTATTTATAATTAAGGACAAATAACCAAAAAAGGACAACAGGTTCTGGACCTGTTTACGCCAGTTCGAATCTGGCTGGGGCTATAAGATAATAATGCAGTAATATTTTTAAAAAAGCTAATCTTTTTCTTATATAATTATTGTTTTTCTTCTTGGTATAAGGCATTGATAATTTCATTGCCACTTACTGCATAAGTACCAATCTGGGAAACTGCTATACCTGCTGCAACATTTGCCAAATGGCATGCATCTAAAATATCAGCTCCAATGCTTTTTGCAATTGTTATTGTTGAGATTACAGTATCTCCAGCTCCTGTTACATCATATACTTTTTGTGCACGAGCCTTTAAATGATATTGCGTGTTATTAGGATAAAAAAGCGACATGCCCTCTGCTCCTCTTGTAATTAAAACATATTCTGGCTTTACCATGTTGAACAGCTTCTTGCTTGCTTTATTGAGTGTGCTTTCATCCTTTATTTTTATCCCTGAGCCTTCGGATGCTTCATTGATATTGGGAGTCACAATAGACACATTATTGTAAAATCCAAAGTTTTGTATTTTAGGATCAAGCGCAACAAACTTGTGCATTTGACTCAGCATCCCTGTAACATCTTTGAAAAATTGCTTTTGTATCAGGCCTTTCCCATAATCAGAAATTATTGCAGCATCAACATTTTTTGCTGCTTCTCTGATGCTTGAAATAAGCGCACTATATATTTCATTGTTAAACTTCTCATTATCTTCTCTGTCAAACCTCACAACCTGCTGGTTATTTGCAATGACCCTTGTTTTTGTAATTGTCTTAAATCCATCTAAGTCAATGATTCCTGATGAAACTATATTGTCTTCTTTTCGCATCAACTGCTTAAGGGCATTGCCATTATAGTCCTTGCCAACAACTCCAAAAATATATGCTGTTGCGCCAAGCTTGGCAACATTATTTGCTACATTCGCAGCCCCGCCAGGCGTTATGGTTTCTTTGTTTACATTTACAATAGGCACTGGAGCCTCTGGCGATATTCTTTCTACATTGCCATATATGAAATGGTCAACCATTATGTCTCCAATTACAAGCACTTTGGCGTTTTTAAACTTATTTACAAGTTTTATTAAATCAGTCATCAAACCATTTTTATATTTTGCAATTGATATAATATTAAATTTGGAGATATTTAATATTTATGTTTATAAGATAAGTTAAAATTACTTACTTCCTGCTATTATCTGCAATGCTATTTTTTATAAATGATTTAATTTCATCAAGTTTCGGCAATATTTGGGCTTTAAAATATTACTTTTCATCGTTGCTTCTTTATTATATGTATTAATATCACCATAAATGTGGTAATATATATACATGGTATTTAAATATCTTTATATACTATATAAATCTATGGTATAATGGCGTATAATCACATGCACGATATACTTGCAGAGCTTGCTTCTCACAACAAGAGAGTATTTAGCATAAACGATGCTGCAAAGGCTATGGGAAAATCAAAAAGATATGCAACAAAACTGCTTTCTTCTAACAAAGAAGTAGAAAGAATAGAAAGGGGAAAATATTATATCAAAACCAGTAATCCTGACATATATGAAATCGCTTCTCAGATAATTTATCCTTCTTATATAAGTGCTTTCGCAGCCCTCCAGTTTTATTCTGTTGTGGAGCAGTCTGTTGTAAAGTACACTGTAATAACTATAAAAAGGCATAAGCAAATCAGAGTGATGGGGAATGTGATAGAATTTGTAACAGTACCAAAAAACAGATTCTTTGGTTATAAAAAAGAGGGCAATGCGTATATTGCAACAATAGAAAAAGCAATAGTGGATTCACTTTATCTGAGGTCCCCTCCATATTCTTATGTATCAGAGGCATTTAACATAGCAGCCAGAAATAAAATACTTAATATATACCTGCTGAGGGATTTTGCACTTAGGATGGGATCAAAGAAAGTAGTGCTGCAGATTGAATCACTGCTAAAAGCCAATGGCTTTAGTACGCGGCATATGCATAATAAGAAATAAAGAGGTAATTGAATGATAGATGAACGGACATTGCTTGATTTATCTGGAAGGTTCAGGGATTCAAGGCAGTTAGAAAGGGATTACTTACTGACTCTCCTACTGAGCGAGATATACAGAGTATTCTCCACTGATCTCATATTTAAAGGAGGTACTGCCTTGAAATATTTTTATGGGCTTAATCGATTTTCAGAAGATCTTGATTTTACATATGCTGGTGTATGCGATAGCATTGTCAGAAAGCAAATAACTAATAAAATTGAGATTGCGTTGAAAAGGTTTGGCATGCAGTATAGTATCTCAGCACATGAGACTCGCGCAAACAAGGAAAAAGAGTCCATCATAGGGCTTAATCATATTATAAGAGTAGCTGGACCGTTTAACAAAACTTCAGGCCAGTTGCAGAATATAAATATAGATATCAGCCTTAGAAATGACCTGATTGAAAAGCCTGTGTTAAACTATATATCTCCTATTTATCCTGATATAACTACGTTTTCTGTCTTGACTATGAATGTCGATGAGATTCTCGCAGAAAAGATAGCCGCAATCATTGAGAGAGAAAAAATGAGAGACATCTATGATACATATTACCTTATTGAGATAAGAAAGATAAAATACGACGAGGATTTGGTTGCAAAAAAGCTAAGCAAACGCCATGAGAAGTTTGACAAGAAAAGACTCAAAGCTAGAATTGAAGCAGCAAGGGATAAGATGAGATGGAAATCAGAGTTGTCCTATCTTATAGATATGCCTCCTGATAATATTGATGCTGTTTCTAAGTTAAACAAGGTATTTGATCTTTAATTTATATAGTTAAATTTTCAACAGCCTCAAAATCAAATAATCGTAAGATTATTAAAATCTTATATCAATTGAAATATAGGATAAAGGTATGGCTTGGTGTTCGAGTGCTATTTAAGAAATTTCATATAGAAAGTCTTGACTATTATAAAAAATGGCTTATACTCGGCATAATAATAGGGATACTAGCAGGTCTTCTTTCAGTACTATTTTATTACAGTACAGAAGCTTCTGAAAATTTCTTTATGCACTACATAATCGGCTATAATAGACCATTACCTTTAGGCGAAGGTGGAAGCTTATCATATACATTTTCAATTCTAAGATACTATTTAATACCTGTTTCAATCATACTTGGCGCACTTGTATCTGCTTTGCTAGTATACAAGTTTGCCCCTGAAACAGAAGGGCATGGAACAGACAGCGTAATAAAAAGTTATCATAAAGGTAAACCTATAAGGGCAAGGGTAAGTATAATAAAGTTTGTATCTGCGTCGCTCCTCATAGGAAGTGGTGGCAGCGCAGGCAGAGAAGGTCCTATTGCTCAAATATCTGCTTCTGCAATATCTAATGTATTCAAGCGCATAAAACTATCAAAAAAGGATAGGCAGATATTGCTTGCCATTTCTATCAGCGCCGCCATAGGCAGCATCTTTAAATCTCCTTTTGGCGGTGCACTCTTTGGTGCAGAAGTGCTGTACAAAAGGGATATTGAAGGCGATGTTATTTTTCCATCTTTCGTTGCAAGCA
>JAJZMY010000024.1 GCA_021848125.1 Microcaldota archaeon | reverse complement strand
ATCTCTGCCAAGAACTCTTGATGATCCCTCAGGGAGCAATAATATTTGTTGACCTTCTAATCTATTATCAGCCATAATTTCACCATTTTTTGTTTTTTTATTTTTTAAATATTCAAAATTGTTTTATTTGATTTTTATTATTTATTATTTTTATTATTTATAAAATATTTTTTTCTTATTTATAATAATTTCCTTCTCTGCCAATAAATATTAAATTTAAAATTAAATTAAATATTTGGTTTAAATTATAAAAAGACAGATATTGTTATTGTTAATAAATTTCCAATAAGCAATAATTGTATTAAATTTATTAAAAAATATAACAATATAATATACTACCATAAAATATAAAAATATTAACTTTTTAATTTTTCTTTTTGCTGGATTTTCAAGTTTATAAGGTAATTTCCCAAGTTTTTAACTTTTATGCAGTTATTTTCTAAGTTTATTTTTAATAATTGAGTATTTCATGTTAAAATAAGTTTTAGTATAGTTAAAATAATCCGCAGGATTATTTACATATATGCCTGTTGCCATCAAAATAAAATTTGACACTCCGATTAATACCAATGATCTGATTATTTTTTCATTTCTAAGATGCTTTTTCAATTTTTCAAGGTTTTTTTGATTTACTATATTATTATTTTTATTTTTAATCATTTTCCCATCATTTAAAATTTAAAACAGCAATATTTATTTTATTGTCTTGATATATATTTCTTTTCTTTAAAAAAAATTTAAACTAAAAATCAAAAATAATATATTCTTTTAAAGAAAGAAATCTAAATATTAAATTCCAATTCTTATTATGCCTTTTATATTTAATAAAGATAAATCAAGTTATAGCGGCAATGAGTCGTATAAACATATTGACGAACTGCTTAAAAAATCCAGTTATTTAAAAATTATTTCGCCGTATATAAGCTTGTTTTATGCAAAAAAGCTTGCGTATTATTCAAAATACAAAAAAATATCAATAATTACTGTTAAACCACAAACAAAAAATGAATTAATTGCATTCAAATATTTAACAAAACTCAATAATTTAATGATTTTTATTAAACTATTGATTTATTCAATAATTTTAGAGGGGATTTCATTGGCATTTAAGTTTTATTTTGCAGCACTGATTTTATTTGTGTTTTTTTCAATTTCTTTTTTGATTTTTTATTTAATTTATGGCTCGATTACATCATCAAAAATATCTCTGAAGATATCCAAAAAATTTGTTCATGAAAAAATTTATATTGGAAACAATGCTGCAATAATAGGAAGCGCAAATTTAACATATAATGGAACACATAGAAATATAGAGTATATAGAAATCATTAAAGATAAAGAAAAAATCAGGTCTCTTGAAAATCATTTTGATTCTTTATGGTCCCAAATATAAAATAATACGCTGGAAAATTATAAAATTGCAAAGGTGATTGCATAAAACAAAATATTAACAATATATATTTTATAAAAATAAGCCAAATATTCAGGATGGATTTTTTAAATTACTTGGAATCCTCAAAATATAATTTTAATATTCTGAATAACGATTGTTTCATGGTATCTGGAAAAAAACCAAAAAACCCGTTAATCCAGCAAATTTATAAAATAAATATGACAAAAACAAAAAATAAAATAGATAAAATTTTTATAATTAATTTCATTTTAAATTCAATAAAAAAACTAACAAATAAAAAAAGCCCATTCAAAATAAAATGCAATATTTTTGGCATGAAAAATTTCAATGTCAATACCTTAAATTTAAGATCAAGAGATGTTGAAGTGGATGCTGGAAAAAAATTAGAAAGTCTGGGGTTTAAAATTGATTTAAACAGCCCAAAATATATTTTTGTTGTCAATATATTCGTTAATACAGTACTGATTAGTAAATTAAATTTAAGAGAGTATAATCAAAATTATTATTCTGAATTAAATAGTGGCGATAAGAGCCATATCAATTTTAATAATATCAATAAAGATTTTCAGATAAACAGATCGCAATTAAAATTAAGAGAAGCATTGATTAATTTTAAAATCAATGCAGCAGAAATCAAAAATGCACTTGATCTTGGCGCATCGCCAGGAGGATTTAGCAAGGAATTGAGCAATCATAATATAAAAGTAACTGCAATAGACCCTGCAGACTTAAATGAAAAATTAAAGGATGACAGAAATATAAAACATTTAAAAATCAAGGCAAATAAATTTACAACAAATAAAAAATTTGACTTGATTGTAAATGACATGAATCTTCATCCAATTGAATCCGCAGATATTATGGTGAATCTGAGTATTTTTTTAAAAAAGAATGGGCCTGCTATAATGACTATCAAATGCCCTTCAAAAAATGTTGCCAGATATATAAAAATAACAAAGCAAATTTTAAAGAAAAAATTCAAAAAATTTGAAATTCAGCATTTGCTCCACAATAGAATGGAAATAACAGTTAAAATGATAAAAAAATAAGTCAATAAATTAATTAATTAATTAAAATTCAAAATATTATAAAAACACTGATTTATTTTTTTTAATTAAAACATCATTTTCTATCCTAACACCACCAAATCCATTGATATAAATTCCCGGCTCATCACTTATAATCATATTTTCTTTTAGAATATTATTTTGGTTTGAAAATCCAGGCCCATCATGAGTTTCAATGCCAATGCTATGGCCCAAACTATGGATAAATTTTCCATTATATTTTCCTTTATGCACTGAATTGATAAAATTATTTACAGCATTATGCACTTCTTTGCCATTTGCATTTTCTTTTGCATTTTTCAATCCAATTTGCTGCGCTTGTTTTACAATATTATACATTTCAATGATTTTTTTGTATTTATCTGAGTTTTTGTTTGGTTTAAAAATGAATGTTTGAGTAATATCTGCGCAATAATTGTTATATTTTGCGCCAGCATCAATTAAAACAATGCTATTTTCTTTCAATTTAGTATTGTCTGGAAAATGATGAGGCAATGCCGAATTCTTATCAAATGAAACAATTGTTTCAAATGCTTCTTCAGATGCATTGTTTTTTCTCATTAAATATTCAAATGTTGCTGCAAGTTCCTTCTCTGTAATTCCTGTTTTAAAATATTGCTGGATTTTTTTGAATGCCTTTTTTGTTATTTCATTTGCAATTCTGATATTTTCTATTTCTTTTTCATCTTTAACTAATCTTGCGCCCATAAAAGCTTTTCCTACATCAATAATTTTTTTCGGTTTGTATTGTTTTAAATACCTGAAATAGGCAATCGGCAGAAAAGAGAAATTTATTCCTATTATTTTATTGCTTAATTTTTGATTTAGATATTTTTCAAGCTCATTGGCTTTATTAATGCTTTTAATTTTCATATTCTTTATTTTTTGTTCAAGTGCAGTTTCAAATTCCAAACGATCAGTAATCAATTCAATTCCATTTCTTTCTACTAATAAAATATTATTTTCAAATAGGCCGCTGGTGAATCCAGTTAAATAATAAAAATTTGGGTCAGCAGTTTGTGAATTTAAAATTACAATTAAATCAATATTTTTTCCAATATTGCTGAATATTTTTTTTAGCCGATTTTTAAGTATAGTTATTTGATACACCTTTTTGTTATTATATTTAATTTTTATAATATTAATCATCAAGAACTAATTTATATTTAATTTTAATATTTTTATAATTATAATTAAATAATTAATAAATTAAAAATATAAGTCAGACAGTTAAATTTTAATAATAAGATTGTATTTGGCGACATTATGAATAAAGTTTCATGGATTTATTCAATAATACCAATTTCAGCGGTTTCAAATGGGCTTAGCATCCTAATTCCATTATACATTCTTCATTTTAATGGAAATGTGTTTGATATTGGATTGACAATGGCTTTCTTTAATCTGATTCTTATACCTTCTTCTATTTTTTGGGGTTATTTCACAAATAAAATTAGAAAATTGAGAACATTTATATTAATGTCAGTGCTATTTACATTTCCAATATTTATTGTCCTTTATTTTTTGACCCAGACTTCATCCGTAATGCTTTTGGACAGAATTCAGATAATTGAATTAACCTATGTTCTATTTGCATTTATTGCAACAGCTGCTTCGCCATCAATAAATATTTTAGTGATTAAACAGAGAAAAAATACAAGCCTGCCGCATTTTTTCAGCAGATACGGCATAACAATGGTTATCGGCGCAATTGTTGGATTTGTTCCTGGAATTTTATTGAAAAATTCTGATATTGCGTATTACATTTATTTTTTAATGCTTTTGAATCTGTTTGCCCTTGTTTTAAGCTATGTTTTGATTGAAAAAGATAAAATAAAATACAGCAAAAAAATACTGCCAAAAATAGGAATAACAACTAACTTATTTTTGCTGCTGAATACACTGACCCAAATACCAAATACTATTATTAGCACTAATTTTACGCAAAAATTGCATAATAGCCTGATAAACAAGCACAAAAGAAATATCTATCTTATACTTTCTTCAATTGCTTTTTTTAATCTTGGACTAAACCTTGTCAATACTTCTTATATTGCCTATCTTGTCAAATATGGAATATTGAATTCCAATATTTTTGTAATAAATATCTTTAATCAGATAGGCCAGGTTTCAATTTATTTTATAATAATAATGTTTATTACAAAAATTAAACTAAATAAATTTTATAAAAGCTCAATATTAATAAGAAGCATTGCGTATGTGCTTATTTTGATTCCTATTTTTTTTATTAGAACTGTATTAATAATAAATCTTGTTGCATACATGGTTGCAGGATTTGCATATGCTATCTGGTTAATGAGCTCCTCTGTATTATTATACCAGCAGATTATAGGCAAAAATACAGCAAATTATATTGGGATTTGGCTCGCGCTGCTGGGTTTTTCATCATTAATAGGATCCCTTTTGTCAGGAATAATTTCAAGAGATTTTGGGTTTGCCTATACATTTGCATTAGCAATAATTGCAAATATATTTGCCATTTTGATATTTTATAAAATAAAAAATCAAAGCAAAAAATAATTCAGAATTTAAAAATAGCGAAATCCCCTATTCATTTTTCTCTATCTTTTTATGCCCCTAATTGCTAAAGCATATATTTGTTATATTTTTAATCATATTTACTGATGCATTTTCAGATGCTGCTAACTTATTGCTAGCAATATAACTAATTCCGCAAATTTTTGTATTGTTATAACTATATAAGGAATAAATTGTTTTATTGCTGGCAATTGCCTTTATTCCGAACATATTTGAAGATAAATTCTTCAGTATTGTTATATTTTGCACATCTGTTAAGTTCTGTGGCAATGATGTTATTTTTTTAAATATCTGCGTTGAATATATATTATTTGAATAAATCAATTGACTTATCAAAAGAGAGGAGTTAGTTGCAGTGTTTTCATAAATATTAACTGATGCGTTTAACAACCCATTTGAATAATTTTGTGGAATCTGGCTTGTTGGAATTAGTTGCGCTGAAAATCTTGTAAATCCATCAATGCTTGATGGAAATGGCGAATTATAAGTTTGCAGTGCTGTTGTTGAAAAATTAGATGGTACAGACTGAGATGAATTTGATGGCAGTGGTGTTTTTATATTATTTGATGGATTGTAATAATGATATATAATAATCCCAGCAACAATAATAATTGCAAGACCAGCTATTACATATGTTAATTTTGTATTATTGTCTTTAATTTCTTTATTAATATTTTTATTTTTATTTTGTTCTTTATTATGTTCCGAATGTTCTGTGGTTTTAGCCATATTAATCACATTTTTAATTTAAGTAAACAGAATATATAAAAAGCTTTGTTTAAAAAATTAAAAGAAATCATTGAATTTTAATATTTTGTCTTAATTAAAAGTATTAATTATTAATTTATTAATTGTTTTTATATATTTAATTATTAATTTAATATATTTTTAGATAAGGTTTGTGATTTCATGGAATTTTTAAACCAATTATTATTTTTAAAAGAGCAGATAAAATTTAATAAGAGCCTTGATTTTAATAAAAATGAATTTGAAAATATTGTAATAGCAGGCATGGGTGGATCTGGAATAATTGGAAAGATATTCCAGGAAATATACCAGGACAAGCCTGTGTATATTATTGATGACTACCATATTCCCAAGTTTGTATCAAGAAAAACTTTTTTTGTCGGCATTAGCTTTTCAGGGAATACAGAGGAAACAATCAGCGCAGTAAAAGAAGCTGAAGCCAAAAAAGCACATGTTTCAGTTATTACTAGCGGGGGCAAGCTAGAAAGACATGGTGATTCCAAAATAATAATACCCTTAAATAATATTCAACCCAGAGCTGGAATAGGCTATATGCTAATGCCTTTCTTAACAGGCTTCGGGCTTGCAAGCAAGGAACAAATCAGTAAAACGTATAAATCATTGGAAAAATTGGATAAGTCAAACCAGGAATGCAGATTGCATGCAATAAAAATAAGAAAAGAGAACAAGATCCCAGTTATATACGGATCAGATCCTTTCAAGGCAATTGCATACAGATGGAAAACACAGTTCAATGAAAACGCAAAAATAATGAGTTTTTCAAATTATTTTCCTGAATTGAACCATAATGAAATTTTGGGGATAAAAAATTTTAATAATAAATATTATTTCTTTGTCTTTGACAGCAGGGAAAGCAGGATTAAAAAAAGAATCCAGATAACTTCAAAAATAACAAATGCAAAATTCAATATTATTAAATACAACAGTGATATTTTAGTTGAAAACCTGTTTTATCTGATTCATTATGGGGATTATGTAACTTATCATCTGTCTAATTTGAGAAAAGTAGACGCATTGGATATAAGCCTGATTGAGCAACTTAAAAAAGAGTTGCAGTAATTATTATTAGGGCATACATGCTTTAATAAGAAAGCAAATATCAATATTAATAAATTGAATCTTCGTCAATTCTTTTATATTCAATGATTTCTTTTTTATTGAACCACAGATTTATTTCTCTTTCAGCTGTTTTTGAATCTTCTGATGCATGCACAAGATTTTTAGTTGACCTTTGTTTTTCATCTGCCAGGTCATAGGAATCACTTGAATACTGGCCCCTGATTGATGCTGAATCTGCTTTTCTCGGTTCTGTTGCGCCAATCAGCTTTCTTACAACATATATTGCACTATTTCCTTCAATTACCATTGCAACAACTGGCCCTTCTGTTAAATAATCAAGCAATTGATTTCTTACCCTTTCCCCTATTTCAATGTTTTGTTCTTTTAATTCAATGCCTTTTTCTTTATATGCTGCTTTTGATTTTGCCCCTATGTTTTCCAGCCATTCCCTATCTTCAATATAATGCCTTGCTGCGAATTCCTTGTCTATTTTCACTATTTTTAATCCAACAATTTTAAGCCCTGCATTTTCAAATTTGGCTATTATTGTTCCAATAAGCGCCCTGCTGACGCCATCTGGCTTTACAAGCACCAATGTTTTTTCCATCATTTTATCCTTTTTTCATTATAATTTTTGCTTCACTAAAAATTAATTAATATTCAAATAAATATTATCATTGAATTCATAGCTGATTGTTTCTTCATTTATCAGCAATTCAGCCATTATTTCTTCTTTGCTGTTAAACACGCTTATTTTATCCCTTAAATCCAGTTTATAAATTTTATTGTTAAATTCATAGTAAACAAAAATATTCCTTTTAGTATCATTTATTGTCACAAACACTTTTACAGAAGGATTTCCCAAGCTTATTAACAATGAGCACAAAAGAATATTTTTATCCAGTATGTCCCCTAGTTTAAACTCAAGAATTTCATTTGGATAAAACCAAAATTCCAATGGGATGCTTATTTCTTCTATTTCATTTTTTACAAAATCATAAGCAACTACGCTCGCATCATAAAAATTTTTTTCATAATCGTAATTTTCATATGATGCCTTTATCCTATCTGCCTCTTTAATAATTTCTGCATTTTTTGGTGTTATGTATCTTGGCAACTCTGCAATCGAGATGTTTTCTTTTTCTTCTATATAATTTTTATATCTTGAAATGACAGCAAGATATATTTTATTTAATTGCACCTGTTTTTTTAGATTTATTTTTATTTGATCTAAATCTTCATTATCAATATTTTCCATATCGCAATCAATTTATTGATTATTTAAATATCCTTATTATCTTAATAATAAATAAATATAAAATAACTATGTTATATATTTTAAAGAGCTGTTGAAAATTTAACTGCACAGAGGTATTTTGTTTTTATCGATATAGAAAGAGCTGTAAATTTTTATAATTTTAAGAGACCACATATGAGCTTTTTTGACAGTAATATTAAAACACCATACATGGCATTTATGGAAAAAATGCAAATAAATAAAAGGTGAAATAATGAAATTAATTTATCAGGAGGAACATAATTCAGGACAACACAATTTTATTAATTTCAATAAAACTATATTTTTATAGGTTTTTTGAAACGATTATCAATTCATAGCGGAAAATCTCAGCCTTCAAACTTGAGTTTCCAATTTATATCTAATTCTGATTATAATTTTCATTTTTACTCGGCAAACAGGATTTTCATTACTTTTTTTGTAGGTTCTAACTATTAGCAAAACTAGATTATAATACTGCTATTATCATTTGATAAAGTGTTGTTTTACTTTTCAAGGTTGCTAAAGATTTAAATATGATAAATAAAAGGATTTAAATATGATAAAAAAGACTATAATAATTGGGAGTAAATGAGCGAGATATTAAAAGAGCATAAAAAAGAGGTATATGTACAAAAAGATGATGAGAATATATCATCTGTGCAAATACTTAAGCAACTATTTAGGGACATATCCAAAGACATAAAATGGCATAAAGTATGTAAGCAACTAATTAAAGATATAAAGAGATATAAAGAGGATAACAAAACATTACCGAAAAAATTTATGACACCAGATATCCTGAAATTGGTTAGAACTGGGAATGATGGTAAAACAGTTGCGCAGAGGCTAGTAGAAAAAAGAGAATGAAAAATCTATGAATGGTGGTAAAGTGGCAGGCAAGTCTAAAAAGCTAAATGAATGTATGAGGCATATGGCAAAAACCAAAGCAGCCATATTTGACCTTGATGATACTTTGATAAAGGGCAATGCCTTAAAAAATATTGGAATGGCGTGCCTAAAAAAAGAGCTTGTTAATTGCAATTTAAAGAATTTTTTGCGCGGGATTGAAAAGTTTATTATTATAAAGAATAGATTAAGGAATGAAAGAACAGACGATAATGCTTTGTATGAATCTTTGCGTATTTTTTACGATGCCCTAATTGAAACAGGAATAAGAGAGAGAGAAATGAGGTTTAATGCTAAAAGTTATATAGAAAAAAATATCATAAAAAACACAGCAATACTGGCTAGGAATTTTGATAAGATAAAAATAATTTCAACAATGAGCGGCTCTACTGTTGCCAAAGTTGCTGCGGAATTGGTTAATTTTCAAGCTTTTATATCAAACGAGGATATATTCGATAATACTGGAAAACTGGTTGCAGCTGCAATAATAATGAAAAATGGAGAAACAAAGGCCGAAGCGACTTCAATCGCAATGTGGCAGCGTGGTATACGCATAAAAGACTGCACAGTAATAGTAAACGGTTATAACGACATTCCTTTGCTTTTTGAAGCCAGGAAAAACGGGCTTGTAATTGCATCGCCTTATGCTGTAGAAGAAGTAAAGAAAAATGCTGATATTGTACTCTCGGAAAAAGAGGATCTGATAGAATTTAAAAGATAACTGTAATCAATTTCATTATATTATTCCTAAGATTCTGAGGGCTTCCAAATAGCCTTTTTTGGAATTGCAAAATCCTACTGAATATATTGATCGCAAGAAATAATAGAATACGAAAGAATTTGATTTTTGCGCAAGTCTTATAATAATAAAACTACAAAATTTATTGTAACACTTTTATGTAGCGCTATAATTAAATTTTCAACAGCCTAATTAAAATTATTTTTATTAGAGATTAAATTTTATTATTTTATTATAGATATTTTTATTAAGTTTTTTAATAGAGAATTGTATGGAAAATAAAGTGCTTGCTGATATTTTTTATGAGATAGCCGACTTTTTAGATATTGAACCGACCAAAAGCTCAAAATTTGAAATAATGGCCTATAAAAAAGCAGGGCTAACAATTGAAACATTACAAGAGCCTATTGAGGATATTTATAAAAAATACGGAAAAAAAGGATTAATGAGTCTGCCTGGAATTGGTTCAGGATTAGCTGATAAAATTGAGGAATTTATCAAAACTGGCAAAATAAAAAAATACAATGAATTCAAGAAAAAATATCCAATTGATCTCAGACAGCTCACAAATATAGAAGGCATTGGCGCAAGAAAAGCTATTTTATTATATAAAAAGCTTGGCATTAGAAATATTGCAGATCTTAAAAGATCAATTGAGCAAAATAAAATAAGTAAACTGCAGAATTTTGGGCCCAAATCCCAGGATTCAATTAAAAGATCAATCGAATTGTTAGAAAAAAGCAAGGGCAGGATTCTGCTTGGAGTGGCATTGCCATTAGCAGAGCAGATAGTTGAACAATTGAAAAAAAGCAATTTAACTGACAAAATTGAAATTTCAGGATCAATCAGAAGAATGAGGGAAACAATAGGGGATATTGATATTTTGGCAGTTTCAAATCAGTCAAAAAAACTAATGGATTTTTTTTCTGAATTAAATGATGTTGAAAATATAATTGTAAAAGGGGAAACAAAAACAACTGTGTGGCTGAAAGCTGGAATAAGTTGCGATTTGCGCGTGGTAAAAAATAAAAGTTTTGCAAGTGCTCTGCAATATTTTACTGGAAATAAGGAGCACAATATTAATATACGCGAAATCGCTATAAGCAAAAATCTGAAATTAAATGAGTATGGCTTGTTTGACAATAAAAATAAATTCATTTATTGTAGCAATGAAAATGACATTTATGAAAAGCTCGGCATGCAGTATATGCCGCCAGAAATGAGGGAAGACAGGGGTGAAATAAAATTAGCGCAAAGTCATAAAATCCCAAAACTTGTCGAATTGAAGGATCTAAAAGGAGATCTGCATGTGCATACAGATGACAGCGATGGCGAAAATTCATTGGAAGAAATGGCAGCAGCTGCCCAAAATAATAAATTAGAGTATATTGCAATAACAAATCATACAAAAAGTTTGAAAATTGCAAATGGGCTTGATGAAAAAAGATTCAGCAATTTATTCGAAAGAATTGATAAATTAAACCAAAAAATTCAGGAATCAGCCAATAAATTAATTTTATTAAAAAGTGCAGAAGTGGATATTTTAAAAAATGGCACGCTTGATTTAGATAAAAAAACATTAGATCAAATGGACTGTGTTATTGGTGCAGTGCATTCATATTTTAAAATGGAAAAAAACGAAATGACAAGCAGAATTATAAAGGCAATTGAATCTTCAAACATAAACATTCTTGCGCATCCGACAGGAAGACTGATAAATGAAAGACCCGGCTATCTGCTTGATATTGAAAAAATATTTGAAGCATGCGAAAAAAATAATGTTATTCTTGAAATAAATTCATTTCCAAATCGGCTTGATTTAAATGACACTAATATTTTGCTTGCCTCAAAATATAATGTAATGTTTTCAATTGATACTGATTCACATAGGGCAGAACACCTCAAGTTTTTGAAGTATGGAACTGGAACTGCAAGAAGAGGATGGCTTGCAAAAGAAAAAATAATAAATTCAAAATCTTTAGATCAATTAAAACAAATTTTTAAGAAATAAAAATCAAAAATATTGAAAATATAAATCAAAAAATCAGCGACAAATATGGCCATTGAAAATATAAAAAATATCAATCAAATTAATTATGATAAAATGGAAGAAGGATTCATTAAAACAGACTTTGGGAATATGTATTTTAAACATAATGAATCAAAAGATCAGCATATAAAAATAATAATGATCCATGGACTTGGGGGAACAACAAAGTCATTTGCAAAATTAATTGACAATTTACCAAATGATATTGACATTTATTTGATTGACTTGTTAGGCCATGGAAATTCAGACAAACCA
>JAJZMY010000016.1 GCA_021848125.1 Microcaldota archaeon | reverse complement strand
GAACTTCTTAAAAAGAAGTTCTCAAGAAATAAAGCTTTTCAAAAAAGCTTTAGCAAAATGAAAAGTTTGCAAAATTCAGCAGCAAAGCTGCTGAATTCTTATCAAAAGCAGTAAAAAACAAATAGCAAAACAACAAATGCGGATTTTAAATATACTTATGCATCAAAAATATTGCAAGAGTAATTTTATTGTCTAAATTTACTTGTATACTGACTGGTATTTTGTTCCGCTGTCATCTGTAATATGAATGCATTCTCCCTCACATTCTATTAAACAAGCCTGGCATAAAATGCATCCAGGTCCATTAATTGCAACTGATTTTGTTTTAAAATGCGTATGCCCGTCATTTACACCACCCCACTCTTTAACAACATCTGGATTATCAGTTCCTTTCCATTTCATATCTTCTGGAGCAGTATCATTATTTACTTCTTGCGCATTTTTATCGTACATTTCAAATACTGCAACAGGGCAGACGTCTTTGCAATGATCGCAGCCAGTGCATCTTGTTTTATCTACAAAAACTTCCATAATGATCACTAATATAAAAAATATAAATTATATTTATTGTAAAAATTTAATAATCTTATGATTATTTTATAAAAATTTACACTGAAAAATAAACATCTGTTAATGTTCCGTTTGCATTTGTTGTTACTAATTCATATTTATGAATATAAATTATAAAATTAGGAGTAATATTAGATATCTGAGAAGGCGCTATTATTGAATTTACAGAATTAATAGTATATATTGATAATGAATTTGCAGGTATTGAAGAGGAAGTAACATTATTGCTGAGTTTTATAATCACTGCTGAATTATTTGAAATATTAGAGGAATTAATTAAATTATTCTCTATACTGCTACCAGCCATTGGGCATATTTTAGTGCATAGTGGCGCTATTGTTCCTGATATTGAGACATTATACAATGTAAATGCATTTAATCTGGTAAATATAATTTCCAATTGCCTTGACTGAAAAACAGGAATTATATAATTTGATGAAGAGGAATTTGTTTTCGTTTCATTTACTGGAATTACTGGAGAATAATCCAAGGGGATTGATGAAATTGTTTTATTCCCTTGTTTGATTTTAACAATTAAGTGGTAATTATAATAAAATTGAGATACATAAACAGCAATAGACGCATTGCCAGCTCCTGCTTGTGCTGCATTTGGATAAATATTCTGGACATTTACAACTGGTTTGATATTTGCAGTTGTATTAACAAGAGTTGCAAAAAGGGATTCCATCCTTGTTTCTGCCCTCAAAGACAGAAATATAAACAATACAAATAAAATCAATAATAATGTTACAATCAGAAAAATAGCACTAATTTGTTCATGATTTTTTGCCATAATATCCTTTAATTTTTATCCAAAATTTATTGATAATACTTTGTTGCATTAATTATTTAATTCCTTTTTATTTATAAAATATCATTTTATTAATATTTTTTTCAATTTTTAAAGCGCCCTGACCGGGATTCGAACCCGGGTCGCAACCGTGACAGGGTCGTATGCTAACCACTACACTATCAGGACATTTGATTATTCTTTAAAATAAAAATTAGTAATATTAATTTAATTAAATTATTAAATATTAATATTATTTTTGATTAAGTTTATTAAGTTTGTTATTTATAAGCTAAAATTTATCTGTTTAATTTGTTGATTTTTCTTTTTTTTCCTGCTTCCTTATATAATCTCTTAAATTTTCTAAATTTTTAGCTATTTTGTCTTTACCCTCATTTTTGTATTTATTAATTAAATTCTCCAATTCATTCATATCCAAACAATCCCCTCTTTTAAAATATTTAAAAGCATAATTAATTTTTAAATATCACTAATTAATTTATTGAAAAACTATTTAAATTTTAGTTTTTAATATAATATGTCAAACGGTAATAGAAATAAGGAAACGCCCGATCCCATTCCGAACTCGGAAGCTAAGCTTATTTTCGATATGTGTGTACTGCTTTCTAGTGGGAAATCATATTTGCTGTTTGGCACTTTATCTTTTTTTACCAACATGCAATCAATATAAGGAAATTCAAAGGCTAGAAAATGAGACCTACAAATTATATTAATTACAATCAAATGGAAACAGGATTTATTAAAACAAAGCATGGGCAGATATTATTTAAGCATAATAAAGGAAAAAAATATAAAATAATAATGATCCATGGACTTGGGGGAACAACAAAGTCATTTGCAAAATTAATTGACAATTTACCAAATGATATTGACATTTATTTGATTGACTTGTTAGGCCATGGAAATTCAGACAAACCAAAAATCAAATATTCAATAGACATTCAGGTTACTGCATTAAGCCAGTTTATTGAAAAAACAAAATATAGCAACTTTTATTTATTGGGCCATTCTTACGGAGGTTTTGTCGCATTAAAATACTTGCTGAATTTTGGAACAGAAAAAATAAAAGCACTGATTCTTGAGGATTCAGCAGGACTGAAAGAAGTAAATGAAGAAGCTAAAAATTATAAAAAAAACATGCTTAAAAAAGCTCTTGAATTTAACAATGAAAAATATGTTATTGAAAGTATAATGAATCAAAACAATGAATTAGATGATTCTGATCTGCAAAAGCTTGATTCAATTAATATTAAGTGCCTTATTTTATGGGGTGAAAATGATAAAATTATTGATAAGAGTTATGGACAGGCCTTAAATAAATATATAAAAGGATCTGATTTAGAAATAATAAAAAATGCAGAACATGTCTCACATTATTCAAATGCTGCAGAAGTTAAAAATTTGTTGTTAAAATTTATTAACTACAAATAAAATAAATAATTAAATAAATTATTATAATATAATTATTACAAATATTATAATATATGCCCTGGTAGCTCAATGGCAGAGCGCTTGTTTTGTAAATTACTTCTTAAAAAGTTTAATCAAGAAAACAAGAGGTTGGGGGTCCAATTCCCCTTCAGGGCTTTACCATTTTACCTCACATCAAAGTATTTATACTATATTTTATTTTGGTTCTACTATTGCCAAACCATATGAATCTGTGTTAATATATTTGCTGGAGTATTTTTTTATTTCATCAAGTTTTATGCTTTTTACTGAATTCATAATCTTTTCAGAAATAAATGGATTGCCCCCTCTTAAGAATTTATTAGTGCTTAATTGTATTGCGCTATAAAGCGATTGTTCATTAAGCATCATATTATTTACAATAATTTGTCTTTTTACTTTTTTTACATCGTCTTTATTTATTTTTTGCTTTTCTATTTTTTCTAATTCATCAAGCATTATGTTTATTACATCATTCTTATTTTCAGGTTTTGAATTTGATATGAGTGAAATAAATCCAAATGTACTATAAGAATTTAAATCTGCTCTTGAATAATAAGAAAATCCTCTTTTTTCTCTTATTTCATCATAAAGATTATTGCTCAATACCTGCGTTATTATTTTAAGGCCAGCGTATTCTTGCAAATCTGAAATTTCAAATTCATTGCATTTCAATCCTATTCCGATTATTGTATTGTTCAATCCGGGTTTTTTTATTACTAATTTTGTTTTTGATTGTTTTTCATTAGCAATAATTCTTTTTTTAGGAGCATATGTTTTATTGAAATCAGAAAAATATTTCGATGCAATATTTAGTGAATTATCCACTGACGACCCTCCAAATATTGCCAGTGCCATATTCTTTGGGGCATAGTCTTCTTTAAATATTTTTAAAAGATCATTTCTCTTGATTTTTTTGACTGTATTGTCATTGTCTCCACTAATAGGCATTCTTGCAGGATGTTTTTTAAAAATTGTTCTTGGCAAAACATCATATAAAAAATATCCTGGATTGTCGAGACGCATCAGATTTTCATTAATTATCGCGCCTCTTTCAAGATTAAATTCTTTTTTAGGCAGTATTGAATTTTTGATCTGATCCGAAAGTAAATCCATTGTTTTTTCTAAATCTGTTTTATAGCATTGCATCATATAAGTTGTTGTTTCAAAATCAGTCATTGCATTGCTGTATATTCCGAATTCCCTTGTTTTATTTCCTATGTCTTTCCACGTTCTTTTTTTTGTTCCTTTAAAAAGCATATGCTCCAAATAATGTGCTGATCCATTTATTTTTGGATTTTCATCAATTGATCCAAATTTAACACATGCTGCAATTCCAACGCTCTGCAAGCCAGGATTATGCACTGCAATAATATTCATTCCATTTTTCAATGTTTTAATGAGTTTTTTCATCTGATTACCAATTAATAAATTATTTTTATAAATTAAGAAACTTAATAAAATGAATTTATATAAACATTTATAAATATTTATAATTATTATTTATTGATTGTTTATTAGTTTAATTTTAAACTATATTAATTTTAAACCATTGAATATAATAATTTTAAGTTGTTTTATGAAAAATAAGCAAGGATCAAACAAAAGGTGTTTTTATAAAAATGAAATTTATTCAGTAGTGTTAAAGCTGATTATTCTTTCTAAATTAAAAAAGCAAAATCCATATGCATATAATATTCTTACTGATTTAAAAAGAAATTCAATGATGAAAAAGCATTTTAGTTTAACTGAAGAAAAACTGAAAAATGACACTTATAATACAATAAAATCTCTTGAAACATCAGGATATATAAAATTGATATCCAGCAAAAAAAATAAAAAATATTATGAAGTAACAAAACAAGGAGATGAAGTTTTAAGTTCAATAAAAAAAATCTTTGTTAAAACAGCCCGCGAAATCCAGGAAATAATAGGGAAATAAAAATAGGCTTTTCAATCAACTCAAAATATTTGAAAATGGTATGATGAATTATATTGTTGAAATAAGAAATCTGAAAAAAACGTTCGGCAATATTGTTGCCGTTGACGACCTGAGTCTTAATATAAGCAAGGGAACAATTTTTGGCATTTTAGGGCCAAATGGCGCAGGCAAAACAACTACAATCAGCACAATTCTTGGAATTGAAAAGCAGACAAGCGGAAAAATAATTGTAAACGGACTGGATAATTTAAAATATCCTGAAAAAGTAAAACAGATTATTGGATTTATGGCTCAGGAAACAATTGTTGACGATGAATTAACAGGGAAGCAGAATTTAATTCTCGGAGCCAATTTATATCATCTGCCAAAAGATCAAATCAAGGACAAAGTAGAGTATGCATTGAAGCAATCCCAACTTGAAAAATTCGCAGATGTAAAGTCAAAAAATTATTCAGGCGGAATGAAAAGAAGACTATATTTAGTAAAGTCAATGATCCATGAACCTTTATTATTAATTTTAGATGAGCCTACAACTGGTCTGGATATTCAAAATAGAATGCAGATGTGGGATGATATAAGAAAATTAAAAAAAGACGGCGTAACTATAATAATGACAACCCAGTATCTCGAAGAGGCAGATTATTTATGCGATACAATTGCAATTATTGACCATGGCAAAATAAAGGCAATCGGCTCTCCATCAGAATTAAAAAAACAAATCTCATCTGGAAATATACTTGAAATAATCTTAAAAAACGAATACATTGAACAAATAACAAAATTATTAAAATCTGAATTCAATATTCCTGTTTCAAATTTCAAAAATGAAAAAATTGAAGCAATTATTGAAAAAAATGCATTTGAAATCTTCCAGAAAATATTAAGCGAGATAAAAAAGAAAAAAATACCAATACTGTCAATAAGTTTAAGATTGCCGACAATGGATGATGTATTTATTAAATTAACAGGATCATCAATAAGAGACACCAATACAAAGCCAGATGCATCCAAATCAAACAAATTTGCGTATACAAGGTAATAAAATAATATTTATTAGATGAAATTAATGACTTTAATATCAGACATATTCAATTTATATAAAAGAGAAATGATTATATTCAGGGCAAACATATTCTCGAACATTATCCGTTCAATCATATTTCCATTAGTTTTAATTGTATTCCTTGGAGGGATTGGAAACACTATTTTTCATATTTCTGTTGCAATTGTAAATTATGCAGACAACCCACAGTCCTTCCAATTTATATCCCAATTGCAGTCAAATAATGTTTTGTCAATAAAAACAATAACAAGCCAAAATATTGCAATGAATATGCTGCATTCATCTAATGTGAGCCTTGTGATTGTTATTCTTCCGACATTTCCAAATGGAAGCCAAAACATAGATGTTTATTACAATAATAATAATTTTCAAAATTCAATGACTGGTTTGTCTTTTATCCAGTCAACTGCATCTAAGTTTATTAATCAGAAGCAGATATCTGTGCAGCAGATAAATGCACAGCAAACAAATCCCCAGTCAAGCGTGTCATCAACAGCAATTTCAGGTACAAAAGCAAGTTATAAAGATTTTCTGTTTGCAGGCATTTTAATAATGGTGACAATATTCGGTTCAACATTTAACGGCGGTATTTCCCTGATTAAGGATAAAGATACAGGAATTCTTAAATCATTTTTAATGTCGCCCATATCAAAATTGTCAATAATACTAAGTAAAATACTTTCAGGAATAACGCAGTCAACTCTTTATGTATTTATTGCGATTCTTATTGGCGTTGCAGACGGGGTGACAATTGCAATGCTTCCATGGTTTGCTGCTATTCTATGGATTTTATTGTTTACTGTATTGATTTCAATATTATTTAGTTGCGTGGCAATAATACTTGCAATTAGAATTCCAAGAGTAGAAGTTTTCACAATAATTGTAAATGCAATAACACTGCCTTTGTGGTTTTTGTCGGGCGCATTTTTTCCAGCATCGTCATTACCCTCTTTATTCAAGCCGTTCAATACCTACAATCCATTGACATATGCAGTAAATGCAATTAGAAATATCACAATGCTGGGCTATTTAACAATGAATCAAATAGCAGTGACTATGAGCATTATTATAATCGGCATTGTGGTTTTATTTGTTCTTGCATTTAAATTGTTTAAGACAACTGTTGATTAATTTAATTAATTTTAATTTTTATACACAGGATTATATTTATGAATTTATTTAAAGGTTTTAATATGAACATGAAAAATTTGTTGCAGAAAATATTAGTATTGGCATTGTTTTTTGCTTTTGTGCAGTTTTTGGCAAATGCCCAGTCCTCAGCATTAAGCAATGCAAATGGAGCATTAAGCCTGTCAAATATTGGAATTTCAAACCAGCCAGTTGTTGCTGGAAATAATATATCAGTCACATTTCAGCTGTTTAATTCTTATTCGCAGGAATTAACAAATGTAAATATTTATCTAGAGGCGCAAAACCCATTGATAAATATATCTCCGTCATCAAGCTATTTAATCAATGCAATTGGCGAAGGCTTATACGGCGGCAGCAGCTTTAATCATTTTATTTATAAATTTCATATTCCTTCAACAATTCAGCCAGGGGAATATGTAATTAATGTAATTGCAACTTATGAGACAAGCAATAACAATGGCGTTACAAATGTTGTTGGAAGTTCTGAAATGCCAATTACTCTTTATGTCTATGGAAACCCTGATATCAATGTTTCTGCTAGTTCAATCATTTTACTGCCAGATCAAAATATTCCAATAACATTAGATATTGCAAATATTGGCACTGATATTGCTAGAAATGTAACAGTTAAGCTGCTTAATTCAAGCATTTTTAATGTTGTTAATTCCAATGAATATGCATTGGGCACAGTTGCGCAGCAGCAGACAGAGCCAGTTCAATTCACTGTGCAGACAAATAATAATATTACAAATTCAACATATTTTTTAAATCTGCAAGTGAATTATACAACGCAGTACAATGCAAACAAGTCAAAGATTATTAAAATCCCTTTGCATCTCGTTGTCAACAGCCCGAATATTGTGGCAAGCATTTCATCTGCTGATCCTTCGCAAGTATTTTCAGGTTCAAACCAGTCATTGAATGTGAATTTCCAGAACATAGGCCTTGGCGAGGCAAAGAATATTTCAATCAAGTTTTTAAGCACAAATTCAATAACACTCGGAAATCCAAGCGCATTTTTCATTGCGCAGCTAATGCCAGACAATATTGATCAGGCACAGAGCCAGGAAATAGAAAGCATATTTGTACAGATAAATAACCAGTCTGCATTGAATTACACTATACCTGTTATTGTGAATTACACGAATGCAAATTACAGATCAAGTATAACAAAGAAGTTTCTGCTCAATGTTTCTTTGGAGCCAAAGGCAGTGTTCAATATTTTAAGCATAAATGATTCAATAGTTCCAGGGCAATCATATGCCCCAATAACAATGCAGGTAAAGAACACTGGAAATGAGCCAGCCCAGCACATTAGTTTTACACTGCAGACAATTTATCCAATTTCGCCGGTAAATACAAACCAGTATGTTTCACAGCTGAACCCAGGCCAGACTAAAAATATTACTTTTTATGTGAGCGCAGATACAAATGGAAATCCAGGAAACTATCCAGTGACTTTATACGAGCAGTGGACTCAGCAGAACACGCCACAGAACCAGCAGCTGTCGAGCTCAAATAATTATTATGCAGTTGTCAAGCAAACGCAGAAACCAAGCAGCAGTTCTTCAAATGAATCAATAAAATATATTGCCATAGGCGTCATAGCAATAGGAATAATTGCATTTGCTTTAAACAAGCGCAAAGCATTAAAAAAGCAAGAGCTAAAGCACAAGAAATAAAACTCTTTAAAAAAGAGTTTTATCAGAAATAAAGCTTTTCTTTAAAAAAGAGTTTTATCAAAATGAACTTCTTAAAAAGAAGTTCTCAAGAAATAAGCTCTTTTAAAAGAAGCATTATTTTAGAATAAGCAAGGGCTCAAAGAGAAGGGAAAGTGGAGAGGTTAAGTTATAAAAATAAATATTTGTATAAAATCTATAAAAATAAATATCAGTGTAAAATCTAATTAATAAAAACAATTAAATAAAATAATAAACAAAAAAATATAAATTAAAAATTATATTATAAAAAATTATATTAATTAAGTATATTTTAAAATTTTATCAAAACAAAAAATAAAAAGTGAAAAATATGGATGAACTAAACCCTTTTTTAATATCTCAAATTCAGCTGGATAAGGCAGCTGAAATAATGAATTTAGATAAAGCAGCGCATGCAATATTAAGAGAGCCTATGCGAACAGTCGAGATGCAGATTCCAGTAAAAATGCGCGATAATTCAACCAAGTTATTTACAGGATTCCGTGTTTTGTACAATAATGCAAGAGGCCCTGGAAAAGGCGGAATACGATTTCACCCCCAGGAAAATATAAACACAGTAAAAGCGCTGTCAGCATGGATGACATGGAAAACAGCACTTGCAAATATTCCTTATGGCGGTTCAAAAGGCGGAGTTGTCTGCGATACAAAACAAATGAATGACATTGAGCTTGAAAATTTATCCCGTCAGTATATAAGAAGCTTCGGCAGTCTGCTGGGGCCAAAAACAGATATTCCTGCTCCTGATGTTTATACAACGCCCCAAATAATGGCCTGGATGGATGACGAGTACTCTAAATTAGTCGGGCATAATGAATTTGGAATGATAACTGGCAAGCCCCTGGAATTATGGGGCTCTGAAGGAAGGTTTGATTCAACTGCGCTTGGCGGAATGTATGTTTTAAGGGAATTGTCAAAGCTTGCAGGCATTGATCTTAAAAATGCGAAAATAGCAATCCAGGGATTTGGAAATGCTGGCAATTTTGCGTTTTCATTGGTCAAGAAATTATTTGGATCAAGAATAGTGGCTATTACTGATTCAAGCGGCGGAGTATATAGTGAGCAGGGACTTGATTATGAAAAACTGCAAAACACGAAAAAGCAAACAGGAACCATTGCAAATTATGAAAATGCTGAAAAAATAACAAATGAGCAATTGTTTGAAATTGATGCCGATATAATAATCCCAGCTGCAATTGAAAACCAGATAACAAAGCAAAATGCTGACAAGATAAAGGCGAAAATTGTTCTTGAGCTGGCAAACGGACCTGTTACACCAGAAGCAAATGATATTTTATTTGAAAAAAATATTTATGATGCTCCGGATTTTCTAGTCAATTCAGGAGGAGTAATTGTATCATATTTTGAATGGGTGCAGAACATAAATGGATATTACTGGACAGAAGACGAGGTTTATAAAAAATTAGATGCAATAATGACAAAATCATTCAATGATGTAATAAACACGCAAAAAAAATACCAAGACAAATCAAGAAAAATAGACATGAGATCAGCTGCATATATTATTGCATTGGAGAGAGTTGCCGCAACAATGAAAATAAGAGGATGGTACTAAAACTTTTGCAGATTTGTCAACTTACGCTGTAGGATCCTGACAAATTAAATATTTTTGCTTTTATAATACATGAGGCTGTTGAAAATTTAATTATACAGAAGAATTTTGTTTTTATCCTTCCACTAATAAATCGGCGACAAGGACGACCCTGATGGTCATTTTGTAAATGGATATCCATAAACCTTAGCGGAGCCCGTCGCTGTATCAGCAACGAGCCATTGCCAAAAGATAAATATTAAAATCATAAAGAAAATAAAAAATATAATACCTTATATAATTTCAGAGGCTGATTTTAAATGCAATAATTTGGCCATTGGTATGGAAATGGCAGAATGTATGGAAAACAATTTTTAGAGCTGCAAAATAATTTCAGTGTATATTTTTTAAGTTTATTGTTCATTATATTTTATTGAAATTGTTTGAAAATTTAAGATTTTCAACAACCTCAGGTAATATAGTATTTTAAATAGATACTGCAGGATATTAGTGTTTTAGATGAAAATCATAATAGACCCGCGAATGGAACTATTGATGTCGATAGAATTTCAGAATGGTTTCACAAATCCAGGTTTTGCAGGGTTGACAAAACTTGAGTTTCAATATAAAAATGACTTTATTCAGTATTTTTCTTCTTATAAAAATTCCGACGTAGTAAAACGCTATTTGAAGATATATAGTAGTGGTTATGCTATGGATCTGCTAGCCAGAATTGTTTTACATCTCTCTAATCCACCAGACTTAAAGATAGTGCGCTATTTTGATGAAGATGAAAAACAGTACCAACCATTTATACAAATTCTAAGGGAGTTTGCAATCGAAACAGATTTTATGACATTTTTTGTAAAATATAAAGATATGTTTGAAGAAGTAATCAAATCTGCAAGAAGAGAAATAAAAAATAAAAGCGTAGTCTCCCCTATTGAAAGTTATTATGGTATGAAACTAAATAGCTATAATATCATCCTTACTCCTTTATTTAGAGAGGGAGGGAATGGATTTAGGATTCGTGCTTTAGAAAATAGCTATGATGGGTATGCAATTATTGGACCCACTAAATTAAATGAAGGTTTGCCATATTTTGACTCAAGACTTGTCCGTACGTTATGGCACGAATTTGGGCACCATTTTGTTGAGCCTATAACAGAGAAATATGGTGATGTGCTTAAGCGAAAATTTTCAAAGGTCAGATTTTCAGTATGGGGCTATCAGGGTTGGCGGGACATGATAAATGAATATATAATACGCGCTATAACTACCCGAATTGAATTTCATATGAAAAGAGAAGAAAATGCTACGTTACAATGGATGAGAGACGAAGAAAATGGAGGATTTGCTCATATGAAAGAGTTATATGATCATTTAAAGATATATGAAAAGAATAGGGATATTTATCCTACATTGATAGAATTCTATCCAGAAATGATCAAAAAATTAGAAAGCTTAATACTTAGCAAATAACTAGTTTTGTTTTCTCATCCTTTTTGGTAAGAGAACAGAATTTGCCTTAATTGAGAAGTGCAGAAGTGGATATCAAACCACTTATGAATAAGCCCTGAGTGGGAATTGAACCCCCAACCTCTTGTTTTCCTGTTTCTTGATAAAACTCTTTTCCAAAGAGTTTTATGGACTCGGCGGGATTCACACCCGCGACATAGATGTATAGAATGCACCACTTTCAATTATCTGAGATAATCATACACTCCTTCGCGACTCTTGAAAAATAGCAGGGTAAGTTTATTACCGTCTACAGAATAAACTAATCTTTTGTTGCCGATCCTTATAGCAAAAGTATTTTTAAGATGATGCAATGGTTTACCTATATGCATGCCTGCTTTAAATTGCTGTATTAATTTATTTATACGGGTTATATCATCTTTACTGCTTTTTTTATAATCCCTATCGAATTCATTTGTTGAAAAAAGCTCCATAAACTCACTTTCGCATAATGAGTGTATGAATCTTTTCGCCGCCTGCTTTTATATCTTTAATAATTTTTTCTGCTGCAACTGCATATAATTCGTCATCAGTTA
>JAJZMY010000009.1 GCA_021848125.1 Microcaldota archaeon | reverse complement strand
CCTGCCTTTGGATTATTTAAAAGCCCTCTTTTTTTAATATGTTCTAAATTCTTTTTATCCTTCTTCTTTATTTTAAGGTCTCTGATTTTTAATTTTTTAAACTTATTTTTAACTTCTATACTTTTTTTTATTAAATTCTTTTTATTCTTTATTTTAATGTTCTTAATTTTTAATTTTTTAAACTTATTTTTAACTTCTATACTTTTTTTTATTAAATTCTTTTTATTTTTAGCTTTACTTTTAATATTTGTCTTTTTCTTTTGAATTTTCTTATTCATAAATACCACAATACTATTTATGTATTTTCTAATATATATTCTTTGCTATTGTTTAATTTTATGAACAGCAATAATACTATTTAAAGAGGATACTTAGCTGAGCTTTGCTCCTTTAGTCTGTTCTGCTCCTAAAGTCTGCCCTTTTAGTCACTTTTAGAGCAAAGCAACTTGGGGCGGACTGAATATATTAATGGTGGGGGGTGCCACTCTAACAATATTTTATTTATTAAAATAAAAACAACACAAGATAATAATTATTATAATCTTAATTTTAATAAGTTATATTTTAAATCTAAATTTGAAAGTGTTATTATGGCAAAAGTAATTGTAATTGTAATAAGCAAAGAACCAGAGAAAATAAATCTTGCTTTAAATTTTGTGGAAAGACAACAGCAAGCAGGGCAGGATATGCGCCTTTTATTTTTTGGCCAAAGTGAAATTGAAATAACAACTAATAATAAAATAAATAACAGGTTATTAACAGAATTCAAGGAAAAACCAAAAGCATGCAGTTTTATTGCCAAAAATTCAGAAATAGAAGAACAGCTCAGCAAAATTACTGATTTAATACCTGCAGGGCGATATATTACAAAAAGCATTGAAGAAGGTTATATTCCACTTACAATATAATCTTTTTTTATTGTTTTAAATTTTTATTTTGCCTTCTTTTATTTTTTTTATAATTTCCCTTGGGTTTTCTCCATCACAAGTTACGCCCATGCTTTTACATGTGCCCAATACTTGATTTACTTTATCTTTTATTTCATTTCCAAATAAATTTTTCGCATTTGCTATTTTTTTAATCTGATCCAGACTTAAATTTCCAATAATTTCATCTTTTGCTTTTGCGCCCTTTTCAATATGCAATTCTTTTAATATCAATGCACTTGTTTGAGGTGAACCAACTTCAATAGTAAATGTTTTTGCAGTCTGATCAACAATTACCTTAACACTGATTTTTATTCCAGCAAAATCTTTTGTCTTTTCATTTATTTCTTTAACAACATCCTGCGTGTTTATACCTAAAGGTCCTAATGCAGGCCCAAATGGAGGCCCAGTTGTTGCTTTACCCCCTTCTATCAAACCTTCAATTATATTGCTCATAATATCATTTTTTATTCTTCAAGTTTTTTAGCCTTTTGAATTATTTTTGCTGAACTTGATTTTGTAGTTATTGGAATTGGAACAACAACATCCATAAGTTCAACGGTCAAATCACTTTTTTGTTCGTCTATTTTTAATACTTTTGCTTTATACCCTTTAAAAGGCCCATTGATAAATTCAATCATATCCCCTTTTTCAATATTTTGTTTAAATGTTTTAACTTCCAATATCTTATCTATTTCTTCTTGTGTTAATGCTTTTTTTAGCATGCCTTTTATATTATGCTCATTTGCTATTAAATTAGTGCAGGCTATTTCATTTTCTGCCTCTACTATTACATAGCCCTTCATTCCTGAAAGCACTAATATTGAAAAAATTTGTTCACTCATTTTAGAAGATTTATTTTGCAATATTGAGCCTGCGATTTTTTCTTGTCCTGAAGTAACCTTTACTACAAAATACATAAAATTCCCTAATTTAATTATTATATTTTAATTTATTAATATTAATTATATTTATTTATATTGTTTTTGTTATTTTTAATTATTTAATGATATTATGAAGTATTTAGAAGTTAATAAAAAAGACACAGAACAAATAAAAAAACTTCTTGAAAAAATAAAAGCCTTTGATAAAACAAGAAAAATTATCCAAAATAAAAACAAAATCCTAATTCCAATACTAAATATAAGCAATGGAAAAATTAAAAAACATATTGTAAAATTATTTGATTATAGTATTTTAAATTTAAAAGCCAAAATCCAGAAGCAAGGCAGCAGAATTGATCAAAATCAAAGCAAGAATTTTAAAAAATATGAAAATATTGCTAGAGGCTATGACATTTTGGGTAATATTGCAATAATAAAATATATAAACAAATCAGAAAAAAGCAAAAAATTAATAGGAAAAGCAGAACAAATTGCAAAATGGATTATAAATTCCAATCCTTCTATCAAAACAGTTGTTGCGCAAACAAGCCCAATTTCTGGAAAATTTAGATTAAGAAAATTCAAGTATATTTCAGGAATCAAAACATTCATTGCCACTTACAAAGAAAACAATTGCATTTTCAAGTTTGATATTAGAAAAACTTTTTTTTCAAACAGATTATCTTATGAACGATCAAGAATAAATAAATTGATCAAACCAAAAGAAGCTATTATAGTCATGTTTGCAGGAATTGGGCCATTTGCAATTGTTATTGCAAAACAGCACAAATTAACAAATATTATTTGTATTGAATTGAATAAAAACGCAGTGCATTATTTAAAAGAAAACATTAAACTCAATAAAATAGGGAATATAAAAGCAGAATTAGGCAATGTCAAGAAGATTTATAGTAAATACAAAAATTTTGCAAATAGGGTGATTGTTCCAATGCCAAAATCAAGCATTGACTATCTTGATCAAATATTGTCAGTATGCCAAAAAACAGCAATAATTCATATTTATGTTTTTGGGGATAGGGACACTGTATTTGCAAAAACAAGCAAGGCGATAGAAGAACATGCAAGAAAAAATAATTATAAAGCAAAAATATTATTTAAAAGAATAGTACGGCCATACTCTGCTAAAGAAATTGAGATTGTTGTTGATTTTAAAATTTCCAAATCAACAAAAAAATAAAAAATTAAATTAAAACCAAATTATAGCCCTTTTTTAATTTTCGCAAGATCCACAATTCTTTTGTATGTTGCAGGATGCGTTGAATACAAGCTATTCAAAACTCCCCAAAAATTCTTTTTCTGCTTTGAAATGTCTTTTATTAGATAATTCAAGTCAACATCTGGCACCATTTCTTTTATTTCTTTGAAATGCTCTTTTATTTCTTTCATATCTCTTTCAACATTAAAATAATTAATAATATAAAAAGATTGGATATTTGAATCCGGTTTATTTGTATTATTGATATTATGGTAACTTATTTTAAATAATGAAGAGGCCAGCGCAGCAGGCTTTTTTGTTGTTTTTGCAGAAAATGCATCAGCATAAGATTCTCTTGATCTTGATAATGAAAGCATTAATAATTGAGCAATCAGATAGACAAGAAATGCAATAATGCCAAATATTACTAAATAATCAACATTTCTTCTGCTATTTCCATATCCTCCAAAAATAGAGCTAAAAAACATATTTTGCGCAATTAAATATGCAAGCATTGGTATAAATGAAATAAAAGTTAGCACAATCATATCATTATGTTTTAAATGACCCAATTCATGGCCAATTACTGCTTCTAATTCATCATTATTTAATATGTCTAACAACCCTTTGTGAATCACAAGCGTTGAACTTTTTTTTGTTCTTCCAAATACAAATGCATTTGGTTCCTTTGACGCTGAAATAGCAATTCTAGGAATTGGAACTTGAATCTGCCCTGCTAATTTATTAACAATCTCATGCAATTTTGGATATTCATTATCTTTAATATATTGTAAATGGGATGTAAATTGTATTAGTTTTGGTGAAATATACCATTGCAATAAAAAGAATAGTACTGCAAATGCAATAATGAATGAAAAAGACATTCCAAAGAACAGCAAAATAAAGTAAATTATACCAAATCCAATTGCAAAAATTAGAATTAATGTAAAATACATTTTAAATGTAAGATCAAATGGCATATTATCGCATATATTTTAAAATTTAAAATGGGTTTCGCAGCACGCCTCCAATATATCCCCCAATTGTTGAAATCAATATTGCAATGGCCCCAATCAAAATTATTAAACCAGTTACATTGACATTAAATAAGGATAAAAAATATGAAAGCAAATAATTCGATTTAAAAATATTATAAGCATTAATAACAACAATAAGTATTATAATGCTTGCGGCAAGGCTTGACAAAAATGCCATAAGCATGCCATATAATGTTCCGCCTCTTGTTGTTAATCCAGATATCAAGCCAGATAATAAGGGCCCGGCCACTGGAATCCAGCCAAGAACCAGCATCAAGAGAAATCCAGACGCAAACCCAGATAAAATATTAGGGTTTTTGATTTTTATTTTTTGTTTCATTTTCTCATTTTCTTTAAATAAATTTAAAAATATAAAATTAAATAATTTTATATTAATTAATTAACTGAATTCTTTTATTGCGTAATATTATGAAAATTTATAAAAAAAATGAATATAGCCAAAGCAAAAACAATAACAGCAAGACAAATATCAATGCTTTTATACAAGACATTAAGGATAAAGATATAACACAAATATTCAAAAAATTAAATTCATCTGAAAAAGGGCTTAGCGAAATTGATGCCAAAGAAAGAATAAATAAATACGGCCCCAACGAAATAATTGAAAAAAAGCCAAGTATAATCTTAAAATTTTTTAAAAAATTCATCGGACCAATCCCATTTATGCTTGAACTTGCAATTATTGTTTCTTATATCCTAAGCAAGTATCCTGATATGTATATTATTTTTGCCCTTCTTATTTTTAATTCAATAGTCAGTTTTATTGAAGAATATAAAGCTGATAATTCTTTGCAAATGCTTAAAAAACGAATTACTGTAAATGCACGGGTTTTAAGAGATTCTAACTGGATAACAAAGCCAGCAAGAGAATTGACAATTGGCGACATAGTAAGGGTAAGGATAGGGGATATTATTCCTGCTGATATGAAAATAATTTCAGCGCAGGATTTAAGCGTTGATCAATCTATCTTAACTGGAGAAACCCATTCCAAATTCAAGGATAAAAACGACATCCTTTATTCTGGATCAATAGTAAAAAATGGAGAAGCAGTATCAATTGTTACTGGAATCGGCTATAACACTTATTTTGGGTATACAACAAAACTAGTTGAAACAGCAAGGCCCCAATTGCATCTGGAAAAAGAAATCCTAAGAATAATGAAATACATAATTGTTGTTGATGTTTTGCTAGTAATATTCTTGTTTATATATGCCTCTGTTGTGCTTAAATTTTCAATTGCCTCAATGCTTCCATTTGGCATTATACTATTAATGGCATCTGTTCCAGTTGCGCTTCCGGCAGCAATAACTGTTTCAACTGCAATAGGAACAGAGAAGCTTGCCAAAAAATCAGTACTCATAACAAAACTTGATGCAATTGAAGAGGCCTCAAATGTAAATGTGATCTGCTTTGATAAAACAGGAACAATCACGCAAAATCTCCTACAGGTAAAAGATGTGTTTGCTTTAAGTAACTATTCCAGGTCTGATGTTATTTTAAATGCTGCGCTGGCCTCAAAATCAGAGGATAATGACTCTATTGATATGGCAATAATCAATGAAGCAATAACCAGCAAATATAATATTTCTGGATTTAATCAAATCAAATTCACTCCATTTACTCCTGCCACAAAAAGCGCCAGAGCAGTTATAAAACCCAAATCCAAAAATCAAACCTTTGAAGTTGTAAAAGGCGCAGTTGAAATTTTAATACAAATGTGTAAATTAAATGAAAAGCAGAAGCAGATTATTATTAAAAAATCAAATGAATTTTCAAAAAATGAATTTAGGACAATTGCTGTAATTAAAAGGCAGCATGGCAGCAATTTTGAATTTTTAGGAATAATTGCATTATATGACAAGCCAAGAAAAGATGCAAAACAGCTTATAAAAGAACTCAAAAATCTTGGATTAAACATAAAAATGCTTACTGGGGATGATATTGCAATTGCCACACAAATTGCAAAAGAAGTCGGCATTGGAACAAAAATTATAAGCTCTTCGCAGCTTAAAAATAAATCCCAGGATGAAATTGCAGATCTTATCGAAGAAAGCAGCGGTTTTGCAGAAATTTACCCTGAAGATAAATTTTTAATTGTAAAAGCACTTCAAAGAAAAGGATACAGAGTTGCAATGACAGGAGACGGAATAAATGATGCGCCGGCATTAAAGCAGGCAGATGTTGGAATTTGTGTTAAAAGCGGAACAGATATTGCAAAGAGCGTATCAGATATTGTATTACTAAAAGACGGAATAGAAGTTGTTGTTGATGCAATAAAAGAAAGCAGGAAAATTTTTGAAAGAATAAGAACCTATACAATGTTCAAATTAATCAGGGTTTTTCAGTTATTGTTCTTTATTTTCTTTATTTTTATTTTTTTAAAAATAATACCAATGACTGCATTTATGCTGATATTGTTAATATTTACAATTGATATTGCAAATATTTCTTTATCAACAGACAAGGCAGTATACTCAAAATTTCCAGATACTTGGGATGTAAAAAATCTTGTTAATTATTCTGCAGTATTAAGCATGGTTTCTCTTTCATTTTTGTTGTTTTTGACATCACTTTCAAAATATTTTGTTGCAACTACATCCCAATTCCAGACATATGTATTTTTAATGTTTGAGATCAATGCAGCTCTGATGCTTTATACAATACGATCAAGGCTTAATTTATTCGGATTAAAACCCGGCAAATATGTTGTTTTAACTTCTTTATTCGGAATCTTATTTTCAATATTTATTTCTTATTATGGCATTTTTGTTGCAAAAATAAATATTTATGCCATTATTTTAATTTTAATATTAACTATAGTATACACTTTATTTTTTGATTTTATTAAATTAGCATTATATAAATATTTTAAAGTTTAATTTCAGTTAAATGTGTATGATCTTATGGATATTGAAACTAAGATTGATTTAATAAAACAATTTGCAGAAGAAATAGTCACTGAAAAAGAATTAAGAGAATTATTTGAGGCAAAAGACCACCCTGTTGCTTATGATGGTTTTGAACCTAGTGGGATAGCACCAATTCATTTCGGACTTTTAAGGGCCCTAAATTTAAAGTTAATGCTAAAGGCAGGAATAAAATTCAAGCTTTATCTTGCAGATTATTTTGCACTTATAAATAATAAAATTGGCGGGGATTTGGAAAAAATAAAGACAGTTGGGAATTACTTCATAGAAATTTGGAAAGCAGCTGGAATTGATTTGGATAAAGTCGAAGTAATCTGGGCCTCAGACATTATTAATAATATTGATTACTGGGATAAGACATTAAGAATTGCAAAAGAGCTTTCATTAGAAAGAATAATGAGGAGCATTACTATAATGGGAAGAAAGATGAATGAAAAAGTAAGCGTTGCACAGCTGTTTTATCCGCCAATGCAGGTAAATGATGTTTTTTATATGAATATTGATATATGCCAGTTAGGAATGGATCAGAGGAAGGCAAGCATGCTGGCGCGTGAAGTTGCTGAAAAAATGAAATGGAAGAAGCCAGTTGCTGTTCACCACCATATTCTTTTAGGCCTGCAGGGCATTAAAAATGCAGATAATCCAGATGATGTTTTAATTGCATCAAAAATGTCAAAGTCAGATCCAAAAAGCGCAATTTATGTCCATGATGATTTTGAAACAATCAAGCAAAAAATAAATAATGCTTATTGCCCGATAAAGCAGGAGCAAAATAATCCAATACTGGAATATTACAAATATCTTGTTTTTAAAGAAAAATCCAGCATAATAATTCAAAGGCCAGGCAAATTCGGAGGGGATGTCAGTTTTGAATCATATAATGAATTAAGCTCCAGCTATATAAAAGGAGATTTACACCCGCAAGACCTTAAAAATGGAATAAGCAAGGAATTAAATGACATGATAAAACCAATAAGAGAATATTTTGAAAAGAATAAATCAGCAAAAGAGCTTTATGAAAAAGTAAAAAGTTTTCAAATAACAAAGTAAAATGGCAAATATCAGATAAGTATAATTAATATTTACTAATAAATTTTTTGCTGATAAAATAAAAATATGCAGGCATGTATTTAATTATTTCTAAAATAAATTTTATTTTAAACAAAAACAATAAATATATTGAAACATACAATAAATATTATTTATGTTTTTTTGATGATAAAATGGAAAAAGATTTCAAAATTTATAAAAGAGTTATGGATGACCCTTATACAGAAGATATGGAAAAATCAAAAGCCATAAAACAATGCATAAAAGAAATTTCAATAGAAAATAACAAGGAAAAAGAGGAAAGAAAAATATCTCTATTAATTGACAATTTCTGTAATTCAGACATTTGCCAGAATCTTAACAGCATAACAAAGCAAAATATAAAAGCAGCAGCTTCTGATTATTGCACTGAAAAAATAATTGAAATGGAAAAAAGACAGTTTATAGCTTATGTTAGAGATTTTTATGCGTTTGCAGACATATTCGGATTGGATAATGAATTAAAAAATAAGCTATATAACAGCCTAAACAAATATCTGGATTCATTAAAAGGCCTAATATAATTAAATTAATATTTCTTATTGCTGATTTTTCAATAATATTTCTTACAAATCTAATTTATATCCAATGTCTCTTAAATATTTTCTTCTTTCTTTTTTATGATTTTCTGCTTCAATTGCTTTTGGTTTTTCACCATCAACAATCCCCAAAATCGCTCTTCCCTGGTCAGTAATTCCAACTACAACCTGGGTTTTATTTGAGCTTGCAGAATAAATTCTTGTAACTTCATAAACATTTTTTAAATTATTTAAGACATTAATTGGAAAGGCATTTTTAAATATTACAACAAAACAATGGCCTGCACCAATTCTAAATGCATTCATTTTTGCTATGTTTTCCAATAAGGGGTCATTTCCCTCCCCTCTTGTTAAGCAGGGACCGCTTGCCTCATTAAAGCCAACCCCAAATTTAATATCTGGCGTACTGGATACCAAAGCCTCATAAATATCTTCTGTTGTTTTTATAAAATTTGCCTGGCCTATTATTACTTGAAATTCATCCTCTTTTTCAATATTTATTATTTCAGTTTCCATAAAATCACAAACTATTCAATAAATTCATTGTTAAATCCATTATTTTATCTCTTATTATTTTTTCATTGCTTTTTTCTACAATTGCTTTGATTTCAATGCCATATGTTGAATTACTAATAAATGAAATAGATATTTCATACTTAAATATTGTTTTTAATAAATAGGCATTTTTTTTAATTTCATGTTCTAATTTTTTTCTAAATATATTATAATTTTTATTAATTGCTACTTCAAGGGTTATTTTTATTTGTTTTTTGTCCATTTTATTGTGATTTATTATAAGCGCCTGATTTAAAGCATTATTCGGAATATAAAAAATAATATTGTCCTCATCAAGTATTGTTGTATAAATTAGACCTATTTCAGTCACTTTTCCTGTAATTGAAACTGTCATAAGATCATGAGGATATGTTGGCGGAAGTTGGGGATATACCCATGTTGATATTGTTATTTTATCACCTATATGAAAAGGTTTTAAAGACAACAGCGACAACCCGGCAAAAATATTGCCAAGAGATGTTTGCGCAGCAAGGCCAAAAATCACGCTCAAGAATCCTGCCCCAATCAATAATCCGTTAATATTTATTTTTAATAAATTAAGCAGAATTAAAATCAATATAAAATAAGAAAAAAGCCTAAAAATTGTTATAATAGAGCCAATATATTTTTCAATATGGGCTTTTTTTCCATACAATTTAAATATGCGCACAATGAATTCAATAACAACTATTCCTAATACACTATAAGATACCAAATCAATAAGCATTCTATATAAATTTGTCAATGTTTTAAAAATATAAATATGAATGCCACTCAATATCACTGCAATTGCTGCTATTGACAAAAACAGTATAACTAATATTTTTTTATATTCTTTTTTCATTTAATCAATTATAGAAAACTAATTCTTGCAAAATCCATAATATTAATCAACAAAAAATAAATTATTTATTTTGCCGCTTCTCCTCAACCTTTAATACATTGCTTTTATTTATGTTAATAATATTTATTCCAAAATATCCTATTTTATATCCTATATTTGCAAAAAGAAAAAGAATCATTATCTCTAATAATGTATAGCCAAGACTATTTGCAGTTGATGTCATACTAGAGAGCGAATTGGTGAAACTTGTTGCAATGCTTGTTATATTTTTTTCTTGCGTAGAATATGAATTATTATATAAAGCAGTAGCATGGCTGTTAAGATTGCGGTATAAATTATATGCACTCATAAAAGTAAATGCAAAAATTAAAATTGCTATACTAATTAAAATATACCCCAACAACAAAGAAGCCATAAAATCATTCGCAACTAGGATTCAATATACGGCGCCAAATAATAAGTAAGTTCAGCATCGCCTATTTTATAATTTATTTTAATAGGATCATCTATTTTTAATCCTAATGAAATAAATGACCCTTGTGGTGACGCATTAATTATTCTTACTAAATATTCAACATTAAATGTTACTGATGCTGGCTTTGTTATATCCATTTTCTTTATAATTTCAGCATCGTTCATATGCTCTTCCTCAAGTTCGCCTATATCACTTTTTGCAAAAACAACAAAAGAATCTTTTGTTGTTTTAAATCCAACATAAGTTGATAAAGAATTGGCATCTTTAAGTATTTCTTTCAATCCGTCTGATTTTACATGAATAACTGATTCAGGTACAGGCACATTAGGCTCTTTCACATCCTCTGTTTTAACATCAATAATTGGCAACTTATACCTTCTTGAACTATGTTCGCCAACAAATTCAATATTAAATTTGTTTCCAGTATTTTTCATTATTATATATTCATTTTGCCTTGATGTTGAAAGTATTTTAATCAAATTAGAAATGTCAAGACCTATTGAAATAGGCTTATCTAATTCATATTTTGAAAATGCCTTATTCGGAATGCTAAAAGACACCATGCTTATACCAGATGGGTCTATTGCTTTTAATGAAATGCCATCTTTTGCTATATTAAATAATCCTTCATCTACAATATTTGCAATTGCATCAATACAATTCTTCCAGTATTTTGAGTCATCTATTTTTATTTCAAACATTTTTATCACTTAGTCTGCATTAGAATATATTATAAAGTATAAATTAATATAAAAACTTAAAAATAAAAAACCTCTGTAGAAATAGAATCATATCATTATTTTTAGTTTCTTTAATTCCAAATTCAATTGATTGCAATTTTTAAATACAATTCCATTCATTCCAACTACAACTGCAGCACCAACATTTGTTTTCATATCATCAATGAATAAGATTTCATCTGCATTTAATTTAATTTTATTTAATACATATTTGTAAATTCTTGAATCTGGTTTTCTTAGATGAATGTAACAAGAAATAAATTTTTTATTAAATATGTTTGAATTGCCATTTAAAAATTCTTTTCTTGTAGTTAAATACCTGCTTATATTTACATTTGTTAATAAATAAATATAATAATTTAATGATAAATGCCTGATTAAATTAATAACATTGCTATTGATATTTGCAGTTTTTTTAAAACCTGATATCCATTCTAGATGCATCTGCTTTCTTGTAATTTTTAATTTTTTTGATATTAATTCAAGGGCATCATTAAGTTTAAGATTTCCTTCATCCATTTGATCAATTAGCGGATCAAACAGATTTTCCAAATAATTAATATTTAATTTATATTTTTTTGACAAATATTGGTAATATTCTATTTCCTTAAAATTAATAATAACTCCGCCCATATCAAATATTATTGCTTTTATCATGTTATCCTAAAAATATAAAATATTAAATAGTCGTAATAATTATTTATTAATTATGTTTAAGCCCTGGTAGCTCAATGGTAGAGCAATTGTTTCGTATAAAATATTTAAACAAGAAAAAACAAGAGGTTGAGGGTTCAATTCCCTTTCAGGGCTAATATTTTAATTTATTAAATTTTAGTAAAATATATATTATTGACAGCTTAATAATATAATAATAAGTATAAGATAAAGTTATATTCTATAAAACAGAAATATATAAGATAAAAAGTTATAAATACAAAGAAATTATTTATCTACTTCTTTTCTTTAATCCGGTGTTAATTTGAAAGAATTTTCAGAAATGAATCTAAAACCAGAATTATTAAAAAATTTAAATAAAATAAATTTTATAAAACCAACAGATGTTCAGGAAAAAGTAATCCCAGTAGTATTACAAGGAACTGATGTTATAGTAAGGGCAAAAACAGGAACAGGCAAAACAGCAGCATTTCTGATCCCAATACTTCAAAAATGCATAAAATCTCAAAATCCAGAAGCGCTTATTATAGTGCCAACAAGAGAACTTGCTTTGCAAATAGCTGATGTTGCAGGCAAATTAAAATCCTCGAAAGACAGCATTACTGTAATTTATGGTGGTGCGTCAATAAATGTCCAGATGCATAATCTTAGATACGGCTCAAATATTATAATAGGCACCCCAGGAAGAATAATAGATCTTATCAAGAGAAAGGCATTGCATTTAAATGACTTGAAATTTTTAGTTCTTGATGAAGCAGACACAATGCTGGATATGGGGTTTATTGAGGATATTGAATTTATAATGTCAAAGACCCCAAGTTCAAAGCAGACAATGCTGTTTTCAGCAACAATACCAGAAGAGATTAAAAATACTGCAAAAAGGCATATGCACAATCCATTATTTTTAAGCATCGGCAGTGAAGAGGAGATAATAATCTCAAAAATAAAACATTATTATGCTATATCTCCAAACAGATTAAAATTTGCAACTTTAGTTGCATATATTAATGAATACCAGCCAAAAAAAGCAATAATATTTGTGCATACAAAATATTTTGCCAATAAAATTTATGAAACATTAAAGCAATATAATTTTAATATTGTGCTTTTGCATGGGGGGCTTACCCAGGCAAAAAGAGAAGTTTCAGTAAGAATTTTTAGGACACATGCCCAATTCTTAATAGCAACAAATATAGCAGCAAGAGGCCTGGATATTCAAGGAATTTCTCATATAATAAACTTTGATGCTCCTGATACCCCACACATATATCTTCATAGAGTTGGAAGATCAGCAAGAATGAATGCAGAAGGAACTGCCTTTACAATAATTGAACCAGATCATAAAAATATAATTAATGAAATTGAACATTCAACTAATATTAAAATGGAAAAATTAATTTTAAATACTGCACAATTTGCAGATATGCAATTGCAAAATATCAATACCTCTGACAATTACAATCGTCAAAATTATAGCAGGGATCAAAACCACCGCAAAAGAAGCAATTATAGAAATAAGTTCAGACGTTATTGATTATAAATATTGTAAGAGAATAAATTATTAGCCCCAGGTATCTGCATTTATTTTTTCATTTGGTATGCCACAATCTATTGCAATATCTTTCATTGCTTTTGTAAATTGCAATGGCCCACAAATATATGCTGTTCTCTCATTTCCATCTTTAATGTATTTTTCAATCATATTTTTTGTTATATGCCCTTTTTCCCCATTCCAGTCATTATCATCTCTTGTTACTGTTATTACTGTTTTAAGTTTCAATTGGTTTTCAAATTCTTTTAATTCATTTTTAGCTATTATTTCATTTGAAAAACGCACGCTATAAAATAATATTATATCTATATCAGAATTAATTGTTTTAATATATTTTAGCATTGAGACAAAAGGGGCGATTCCAGTTCCACCAGCTATGAATAATGCTTTTTTCTGATCTGAATTGAACTTAAACTGACCATAAGGGCCTGTTATATAATAAATATCATTAATTTTCGCATTTGCCAGTTTTGATGTAAATCTGCCGTTTATTAAATGTATATAAAAATCAAGAGTTTCTGAATTTGGCTCAGAAGCAATTGAAAATGCCCTTGAAATTTCTTGCACATCATCTTTGTATTTTATCATTACAAACATTCCAGGATCAAAATTCAGTTTCATATTGTCAATTGGCCTGAATTTGTATAAATTTACATCAGGCGTTTCTTTAACTATTTCAATTAATTCATATTCCTTATTTTTTATTAATTCATTCATTTAATTCATTTTATTATTTATTCAATTATATTTATTTTTATCTCATTTTCTATATTTATTTCAACATTTTTTATCTTGCATATATTTTTTATTTCATTTTTTGCAATTTCAATTATTTTTTCATACTGCTGTGGGATACTTATTTCTACTTTTTCAAATTCTTTATTTAATGCAAGTTTTTTATTTGACTTGTATTTTCTTATTTTTGTTATTATGTCATTAAGCAGGATTGCAGAATTTTCAGGATCAATGTCCGCTATTGAATTTTGGAATATAAATCCGTTTATTATATAATCAATTTCAGAAGTTTTTTCAGCATAAACCGGAAAATCCCTGAAAATGCTATGTTTGTCAAAAAATGAATTTATTTCCTCACTTATATAAGGCATGATTGGCGCCAACAATTTTAATGAATTTAATAAAACGTGTTTTAAGCAGTACTTTGCAGCATCCCTGTTTTTATTACTTATTTCTTTGTTGTAAATTCTGTATTTTACATTTTCAATATAATAATCACAGAATTCATTTTTATAGAAATTTATTGTTTTTGTTGCTGCTTCATATAAGTTAAAACTATTATATGCATCATTCACTTCTTTTATTGTCTGATTCAATCTATTTAAAATCCACAGGTCAAAGAGACCAAAATTTTTATGAATTTGTTCCATACTTTCTGTTATTTCTTTTTCTTCAAATGCTTTTTTAATAAATAATGAAGAATTATATAATTTTATTGTAAATGCTTTTGCATATTCAATTTCAGGATATAAAAATTTCTTATCCTTTCCAATCCCCCCGCTTAATGCTGCCCATAATCTAATACTATCAGGAGAATATTTTTTCATTAATTCATTAGGCGAAATTCCATTCCCCCAGCTTTTATGCATCTCCCTTCCATCTGTTCCTAATATCATCCCTGTTGTTAATATATTTTCAAAAGCTTTATTGTTTTCAAGTATCATTGTTCTGAAAATAGTATAGAATGCCCATGTTCTTATTATATCAGATCCCTGGATTCTTATTGTTGCTGGAAATGCCCTATCAAATAATTTTTTATTATCCTTCCATCCTGCAATTATTAGTGGAGTTATTGACGAATCAATCCAGCCATCACATGTTTCTTCATCACCAATAATTTTAGATCCGCATTTTGGGCATATTTCTTTTTCAGGTTTTTGAATAGCAGGATCAATAGGGAGTTTTTGTTTATCTGGAACTAAAATAAAATCACATTTTTCACAATGCCAAAAAGGAATTGGCGTTCCAAAAATTCTATTTCTTGAAAAATTCCAGTCCCATTCAATATAATTTATCCAGTCATTAAGCCTGTTTACTGAATAATCTGGAATCCATTTTATTTGTTTTGCAGTTTCTTTTATTTTTTCGCCAAATTCCTTTGTTTTTATAAACCACTGCGTTGCTATTTTTAATTCAATCGGAGTGCTGCATCTATTATGAATTTTTACTGTATTTTCTATTTTTTCCTGCTTTATTAATATTCCTGCATTTTTTAATTTTTCAATAATTTCCTCTCTTGCCTTGCTAATGCTTAATCCTGTAAGACTATCTGCATTTTTCAGATTGCCTTTTTCATCAATTGCCTCAATTAATTCAAGTTTATGTTTATAATAGACCACTACATCATTTTTATCTCCAAATGTGCATATCATCTCAGCTCCAGATCCAAAATCTTTTTCAACACTTTCATCTCCAATTACATTTACAATTCTTCCATAAATGGGTATTTCAATTTCCTTGCCAATTAATTTTTTATATTTTTTATCATCAGGATTAACAGCAATTGCAACACAACTATGGAGTAATTCTGGCCTTGTTGTTGCTATTGTTAATTTATTTTTAGATTTAATTATCTTAAATTCAATATAATTAAGTAATGTTTGCTGCGGTTTTTCTTCTGTATCTTCTCTTGAAATCGCTGTTTTGCAATGTATACACCATTCAATCGGGTGTGTTCCCCTATATAACATATTTTTTTCATGCATTAAAATCAAAGACAGCTGCACTTTTGCCTTATACTCTTCTGATGATGTAATATATTCATATCTTTTATCAAAAGTTGAACCAAGTTTTAACATCTGGTCTCTCATTATATTTATATTTTGTTTTGATAATTCAATACATTTGTAATAAAATTCATTTTTACTCATGTTTTTTCCATATTTTTTTTCAACAGCAAGTTCTGTTGGAAATCCGTGCACATCCCATCCTTGAGGATAAAGAACATTGTAATTTTTCATATGTTTAAACCTTGCAATTGAATCTATATAACAAATCCAGAATGCCTGGCCCATGTGCAATTCACCACTAGTAAAAGGCGGTGGCGTATCAATTACGAACAACTCTTTTTTTTCATCTTTTTGATCAAATGTGAATAAATTATGTTTTTTCCAGTATTCATTCCATTTTTCTTGATTAATATCTTCCATTAAAACACTTATAATTTATTTTATATTTTAAATAATTAAATTATTATCTGAAAATTATGTTTCTTATTAAATTTAATAGAAAATAAAGTATTGTATATCGGCCCATTCTTTTTTAATGTGCTCTGCTTTAAATTTATTTCATTGCAGTCGAACGTACCAAAATCATAATTGCTATATTTTTCAATTATCTGCTTTATTTGGCTATATTTAATGTTTTTGCATCTTGCAAAAGTAATATGCGAAACAAATTTCTGCTCATTATGTTTTTTGCCAAAATCCTGGATTATTTTTTTATTTATTAATTCATTTTCAATATCCTTATTTAATTTCCAAATAAACTTATTTTCATCAATATTAATAAAAATTATTCTTGAATTATTTGGAAATATATTAATTCCATTCAACTTGACTTCAAAAGGGCTTATTTCTATCCTTTCTAAAATTTCCTTAATTTTAGTTATGTTTATTTTATCAACATATCCAATAAATAAAATTGTAATATGTAAATTTTCAACATTTATTAATCTACATTTGCTAATTTTAATATTATTTAAGAATTCATTAATTTTTTGTTTTATTTTTTCTGGTATTTCAATTGAGATAAAGCATCTTATTTTTTTATTTTCATTATTTTTAATACTATTATCATCTTTACTGATTATTTTCATTCTTTTTTCTAGTTTATCCGCCTTTTGATACATTTTATCCTAAAAATATTTTTACAAATTTAATATAGAAATTTAAAATAATATTTACAAGCGGTATTTTTTTTGTTATTTCTTTAATTGTATTCAAATCAGTGTCTTTTACTGCCTTTGTTTTTGCCAGCAAAATCGGATAAATGAGCAGGACAAGCAATATACCTATTATCAATAAAAATACAAAATAATTCGGTTCTAATAAAATAAATGGAATCATTAGCATTATAGTAAAAATATTTGCCAGCAACACTCTTACTATTTTTTTGATTTCAATTTTAACTTTAAATAATTTATTAATTTTATTTAGTAAAAAGATATTGCTTAATATTGGCGAACTTAAAAATAAAAGTATAACAAGCCCAATTCCATGAAACAAAAACAAAAGGAATGGCATTAAAATTAATTGAACTACTGTAATTTTAATATTAATTTTTAACATTTCTTTTACTTTATTTTTGCTGATCAGTAATGCATTTGCATATATACTAAAAATGCTTACTAAAATTCCAATACTTACAATAATAAGATATGTTGGTGCTAATGTGTAATATCCTGAAAATATAGTATATGAAAATTGTTTTGACAATACTGCAATAAACAGCAACAGGGGTGAAACAAATATAAATGCAAGATAAAGAGAATAATTGTAATATTTACTCATCTGATTATTGAATTTATTATTGGAGAACAATTTTGAAAAAATAGACAATAAGGATAAAGTTATTGAACCCAAAACAACATCAACAAAATATCCGACTTTTGATGCAATGCCAAAATTTCCCATAATTATATTTGATGTGATGTTTGCAGAGGATATTAAACTAAATGATGAAAAATAAATTAAAATTCCAGCTAAAATTATTGGAGCCAATTGTGGCACTAAACTACCAATAACATTAGATATTGTAATTGGAAGAGAAAATAAAATAATTTTTTTGATCTGTTTAATTGAAATTCTTATTTTAATTTTCATTTTAATAAATATAAAATAATAGGCAATTAAGAAACCGACCAGCTGGCCAAAAATAATACCAAGAATAGGCCCAAGAGCTCCATAATTAAATACAACTAAAATTATACTTATAATAGATTGGATAACAGCTTCAATAAACATGGCTATTATAATTCCGTACCTGTTGTTAAAACCAATGAGTGCAGATACTGAAGAGCTATACAATAAGGTTATTAAAATAATAAATGACGCAATTTTTATTATATTAATAACATCAGAATTATGGAAAACATAATGCGCTATAATACTGCTTAATGAAAACATCAATCCAGTCAAAATAATACCAACAATTAATAAAATCAAAAAACTATTTGAAATCAGTAAGTCAATACTCTTTTTTTTGTGTTTGAAATGGTATTCTGAAATAAACCTGTTTAAAGTTGTGGAAATTCCAAAATTTCCAATTAAATCAAATACACCTGTAACAACAATTACTAATGTATAAATACCATAATTACTAGGCCCTAATATTCGGGCAACAACAATAAATGCAACAGCAAGAAGTAGAAAAGAGAGGAATTTGCTTATAATCAAAAAAATAACAGTAAATCCGCTACTTGATGTTATTTCCAATGCAGTTCTATCATCATTAAAGTCTTTTATTGCCATAATATATCATTAATTAATTTACCAATGATCCATACAATGCATTTGCAGATACTAGTTCAACTTTTATCTGCTGGTAGGTACCTATTAAATCTTTTGTAGCATTTTTTATAATAACTTCTTTATACATGTCAGTTCGTCCATTTATTGAAGTATTTGTTTGCTCAGTTATTAATATTCTAATGTTTTTATTCATAAATCTTTTATTGTTATTGTATCTTATATCTCTTGCTATCCTAGATATTTCATTTGTCCTTTCCTTTACTATTTTCTGATTTAATTGCCCTAATTTCTTAATATGTGGCCTCAATCCAAATCTAGATATATTTATTGCCTCAGGCTTTATTTTTTTGATTGCATCAACTGTCTGATTAAAATCATTGTTTGTTTCTGTTGGAAACCCAACAATAATATCTGTTTCTATTGTTATATTTTTTATATGTTTCCTTATAAAATTTATATATTCATAGACTTGTTCAACAGTGTATTTTCTTCTCATATCTTTTAATACTTTATTGCTTCCGCTCTGAAGTGGCAAATGAATAAATTTATACATTTTTTCATTTTGCAAAATCTCAATTAAAGGCTCTAAAAATTTACCCAAATATTCTGGATTCATCATTCCAAGTCTTAATTTAAAATCATAATCAATTTTTAAAATTTTGTTAACTAAGTTAATAATATTGGTTTTTTTATCAAACCCATAGCATCCAGTATCCTGGGCCGTTAATCTGATTTCTTTTGCGCCTGCATCCAAACTCTGTTTTACTGCCTTAAAAATTAAATTTTCAGAAAAGCTATTTAATAATCCTCTCGCATATCTTGTTTCACAGAAACTGCAGTTATTAAGACATCCCTCGCCTATCGGAATCCTAGCAATTACTTTTTTATGCGGTTTAAAATAAATAAGCTTGTCTAATTTATTATAATTATCAAATAATGCTTTTTTATTCTTTGATACCAAATCAACTGCATCTGTTATTCTATTGATATTTACAGTTGAAACAATACTTGCATCTGGATTGTATTTATTAATTAAATCTTTATTAGCAGTTGCCAAACACCCAGTAACAATTATTTTCTTGTTTTGGCTTTTTAAAGTTTCAAGAAAGGATAGTATTTTTTGTTCAGTTACCTTTTTTACTGTGCAAGTATTAACAATGACAATATCTGAATCTTTAATATTACCTGTAACTGTATTTTTGCCATTTTCTAATATATTTTCAATCAATTCCGAATCAGCCTGATTTAATGTACATCCATATGTTTTTATAAATATCTTCATTTTATCATTTCTGTTTTTAAATTAAAGCATATAAATTCAAATAATTTAAATATATTTATATTCTAAAATATATGTTATAAACTAATAAAATAATCTGTATGCTTATTTTTATTCGGTGTTATTAATGACAACATTATGTGAGCGATGCAAAAAAGAAATATTTAAAATTGAAATCTGTAATTACTGTAATAGGAAAATATGCCATAATTGTATGAAAGCATCACAAAAAGCCTCTAAAGTATTACGATTAGTTATTTGTAAAGATTGTTGGGGTAAAATAGAAAATAGGACCAAATTCAGAAACAAAAAATAAACTAATTTTTAGTTAAATAATCAATCCAAATTCAAAGCATCTATTATTCTTGTTAATTCAAAACCTGTTGTTTTATCCCCAATAATTAAATTATTTGAATTTGCAATTGTAGATAAACCAATAAACAAAGAGCCATTATTTGCAGTTGTTGGTATTGAATTAAAATTTAATATTTTATCAATATGCTCCTTCTCTCGATCCAACGCCCTATTATTTATTACAAACCCCTTATTTGTTAATATATTTGTAGCTCCTACTGTTTTAAAATTGCCAATGCTGATTTTTATAACTTCAACATTAAATAAATCCTGTATCTGTTTAATTACTGCATTGTTATATTCAGTATGAACTAATGCAAATTTATCATTTAATAAAATATTATTTCCAATACTGTTTAAATCAGTATCTAATATGCCAACATTAATGTCTATTTTTTCCTCTTCTATTTTCTTATTTAATGATTTTAATTCATTTTTTGAGATTAAATTAGATATACCAAGTCCATTTGAATTAACAGTGCAAAAAAGCCCAGTCAAATTGGATGAATTAACACTGAATTCAATCACATTTACATCAAGGATTTCTTCTATTGCTTTTTTTGTTTTTTCTGGTAAAAATCCAGTAAATGCATATTTGTCATTTGCACAACCAAATGCCCCAACATACTCACTTCCATTTATTAATAATTTAATATTATTCATAATCTCTTCTTGTTTAGTAATTTAAATTTATAGCCATAGTTAAAATAAATATGTAAAGTTATTAATTATTAAGTAATATTTTAATTTTTATATTAAAATGATTGTTTATGCATCTTTATTTAATTATACTGCTAGCAATATTTGCCGCATTCCTTGCCGCATTTTCCCAGTTTTTGTTTAAAAAAAATATACAAAAAATTAATTCCATTAAAAGTTTTATTAATTTAATAAAAAATAAATTCATCCTATTTGGTTTATTATTTTATGGGGTTAGTCTAATTATTTATTTATTTGCGCTTAAAGTTGCCCAGGATAGTTTATCTATAGTTTATTCTTTATTTGCAACAGTATTTATTTTTGTTTCATTATTCTCATTTTTTTTATTAAAGGAAAAATTAAATTCAAAAAGAATACTTGGGATAACTCTGATATTTATTGGCATTATTATAATTTCAATAACGATTAAATGAAAAATATACTTAGCTATAAAAACATTAAATTTTATTTAATACTTATTGTACTTAGCACAATATTAGGGGCATCTGGTCAAATATTATTTAAATATTCTTTTATCAATCAATATTTTATTTATTTTTTTATACTGGGTCTATCTTGTTACGGCTTAGCAACAATAATTTATTTTTTTGTATTAAGCAGATTTCATTTGAGTTGGCTTTATAGTTTTAATGGTTTGACATACATTTTTGCAATATTGCTTGCCCATTTTATTTTATTGGAACAAATTTCTCCATTAAGATGGCTTGGTATAATTATAATTACAATAGGTGTGGTGATTGTTGGTTTAAGCTAATTCATCTTATACTGCACAAATAAAACAAAAAAATAAATATTTGCATATATGTATTAAATATGATTTAATGAATGAAAATAAACAGTTAAATTTTAATATAATTAATAATCAATTAAAAGGAATATTATTAAATGAATTAAAGATATTTTTAGATTATGATTATTTAATTGATTCTTTGCAAAACGAGAGTCTTAAAAAAATCTTAAATGAAACTAAAGAAAATAAAAAGAAATCAATTGAACTTTTAATTAATTGGATTAATGAAAATGATTCAATATTCAAGACAAGCGAATTAAAACAAATAATAAACAAGAAAGTATTTAATAAAATAGACATATACCCACACCTTTATTAACTGCTTTTTAACTTTTTTATCAATTGTAATACGCTTATAAATGCGATAATATGGTTAAAAATAACAAAAATAAATTAAATGCAGATGTAATTCCAATAAATTATTATTTAAAATTTGAACCTATTCCAGATTTTAAATTTAAGTGCTTTGAAAAAATAAAAATTAATATAAAAAAGCCACTAAATACAATTACATTAAATGCGGTTGATTTGAAAATTTATTATATAAAAATAATTAATAATAATAAAAAAAATGATCTAAAAATAATATATGATAAAAAATATGAAACAATACAAGTTATTTTAAATAAAAAAATATCTGGAAATGCTGAAATAGTAATTAATTTTGAAGGGATAAATAATAACAAAATGTATGGTTTCTATAGAAGCGAATATACAATAAATAATAAAAAAGACCACATTCTAACATCTCAATTCGAGCCTACTGATGCAAGATCTGCATTTGTTTGTTTTGATCAACCAAATTTAAAGGCAACATTTGATGTCTCTTTTGTAATTAAAAAAGATTTAACTGCATTATCAAACATGCCAGTAAAAAACGAACAAATAATAAATAATAAAAAATTAGTTGAATTTGAAACAACACGAAAAATGAGTACATATTTGTTATATATTGGTGTTGGAAAATTTGATTTTGTTGAAACAAAATTTAGAAATATTAAAATAAGAGTTATTACTGTTCAAGGAAAAAGAGAATTGGCCCATCTTGCATTGAATTATGTAAAACAAATTCTGCCTTTTTATGAAAATTATTTCAAAATAAAATATATGCTCCCAAAATTGGATTTAATAGCAATACCTGATTTTAGTGCAGGCGCAATGGAAAACTGGGGTGCAATAACATTTAGAGAAAAAGATTTACTAGGTAATAAAAGTTCATCTATATCTGCAAAACAAAGGATTGCAACGGTTATTGCTCATGAAATGGCGCATCAATGGTTTGGAGATTTAGTTACAATGAAATGGTGGGATGATTTATGGCTAAATGAGAGTTTTGCAAATTTTATGGAATCAAAATGCGTTAATGAAATATTTCCGAAATGGAAAATTTATAAAGAAGATGTTTTTACATACAATAATGCATTTAATATGGATTCTTTCAAATCAACACACCCTGTACATATAAATATAAATGCGCCAAATGAAATAAATTCAATATTTGATGAAGTTACTTATGATAAAGGCGGAAGTGTTTTAAACATGATTGAAGATTTTATTGGAAAAGAAAATTTTAGAAATGGATTGAATCTTTATTTAACTAAATTTCAATATAATAATGCTGTTGAAGAGGATTTATGGAATAATATTAATATTGTTTTTAATAGAAATAATAAAGCAAAACACGAAATAGATATTAAAAAAATAGCAAGAAAATGGATTAATAGTGAAGGCTATCCAATAATTAGCGTAATAAAAGAAGGCAATAAAGTCAAACTTGAACAAAAAAGATTCTTTTTATTAAATTATAAAATCAAAAAAAATTCAATATGGCCAATTCCAATTACTTATTTATCTGAAAACCAATCAAATAAAATTTTATTCGACAAAAAAAGTCAAATAATAAATTTAAACAAAAAATGGATTAAACTTAATTTAAATCAAAAAGGATTTTATAGAGTAAAATATGATCCAAATAATTTGAAATTTCTTGGTTTATTAATTAAAAATAATTTAATTAGTGCTATTGATGCCTATGGTATTGAAAATGATTTATTTATCTTAGCAAGAACAGGCAGAATAAAATTAAAATTATATCTTGATTTTATTAATACTTATTGTAGTAATTTGGAAGATAAATACCCATTAAATATTTCGGTATTATCTCATTTGGAATTTATTTATTCATTTTCTTATAAGTATCAAAAATCTAATTCATTTAAAACTATAAAATCTATTTTTTATAGTGCCAATAAAAATTTATTTGATAAAGTAAAATTTAATGAACCGGTAAATGATGATCCAGCAAACATAAAATTAAGATCTATTTTAATCAAAAATCTAGGAATTCTTGGAGATAAACAAATTATTAGCAAAGCAAATGAGTTATTTAAAAAAATAGAAAAAGGAATCGAAATAAATGAAAACATCAAAAGTGCAATTTTAAACATTGCAGCTTTTTATGGGACAAAACAAACATTTAATAAAATACAAAAACTTTATTTAAAATCCTTAAATCCAGAGCATAAGTTAAAATTTTTAATGTCTCTTGCAAAATTTAATAATTTAAATTTATTAAAAAATGCACTCAATTTTACACTTTCAAAAAATGTAAAATTACAAGATAAAATTTTTATCCCAATTTATATTACTACTAATTATCTTACAAAAGATATCGAAGATCTTTTGATTAATTGGTTATTATTTAATTGGAAAAAATTAATGAATTTATTTCCAGCAACCACTAAAATGTTAGATAATCTTTTATTTATTTTTAGTTTTATTGACAATGAAAAAGATTATAAGAGAATAAAACTATTTTTTGATAAAAAAGAAAATATGCGGGAAGATATATTAAGGGCAAAACAGCAAGTTTTGGAAAAAATAAAAGTAAATATTACTTTTAAAAAAGCCATTGGTTTAAAATAAAATTAATAATCAACTGCTATTTTTATAAAATTACAATTTAAACGAAAATTTAAAGAATATTTATTTCTTTATTAATATGGCGACAGACATGGGAAAAGTATATATGGCACAGATGCAAGACTTGCAGCAAAATCAGGAATTTAATTTAAAGGATATTGCAGGAATGGAAAGCTTTGTAAAAAATGCAACTTGGAGAGATATACTTTTAAATCTAGTTGAGACAAATAAACTTAATGTTTGGGATATTGATATTAGTAAAATAGTTGAATCTTATTTAAATTTTATAAAACAGTTAAAGATTCTGGATTTATACATCCCTGCAAATATTATTCTTGCTGCGTCTATATTATTAAGGTTAAAAAGTAAGACTATTTCATTTGAAAATGATTATAACCAGGAAATTGAACAAGATAATAATCAAACCAACGAGAGAATTATTCCAGAAGTTGATGCTATTTATCCAAGATTAAGATTGCAGCCAAATAAAAAAATTTCATTGGACGAACTTTTAGAAGCACTTAATGATGCAATGCGTATTGAAAAACAGCACAAAGAAAACAATGAAAAACCAGTTCAGCAGTTAAATCTTAAAATTGACATAGAAATTGATAAAAAAATTGACAAAGTATATAATTTAATATCCATACATACTGATTCTCAAAAAATGACAACATTTGAAATACTTAAAACCAATTTCAATGAAAATATTCTATTAAATTTATTCATACCACTGCTTTTTTTAATGCACAAAAATAAAATTATACTTATTCAAGACATATTTTTTGGTGAAATCTTAATTAAATTAACAAATTAGAAAAAGATTCTTATGGAAAATGAACTTGATTACAAAAAAATTATAGAAGCTGCCTTATTTGTTTCAAATAAAGCATTGTCTATCCAAGATTTAAGCGGATCTTTAAATATAAAATCAATTTCAGCAATAAAACAGATGGTTCAAGAATTAATTGAGGACTATAAAAATAGGGATACTTCATTGCAAATATTAGAAATAAATAACAAATATCTATTAACATTAAAAAGCCAGTATATGAGTAAAGTAAATAATTTGGCAGGCTCTCCAGACATTTCAAAATCAAGTTTGCGCATATTGGCGTATATAAGCAAGAATGAACCAATACTGCAAAGCAAACTTGTAAAAATATTTGGCACTTCAACATATGTTTATATAAAAGAATTGCTGGAAAAAGAGTTTGTGATGTCAGCCAAATTCAAGAATTCAAAGAATATAAGAACAACGCAGAAATTTAAAGAATATTTCAGTTTCAATAATAAATAATACTAATTCTAATATACTAATTCCAATCAGGATTTTCAATTTATTTTGTCAAATAATTTTTTAATGCGTGTTTTATTGCAATTAATGCCAATGTTGCGCATTTCATTCTTGCAGGTCCAGGATCAATTCCAAGCAGTTCCTTTATTTTATTCAAATCTAATTTCTCTATTTCATCAACTTTTTTATTTTTTATATAATCTGTTATTAAACTTGCAGATGCTATACTTATTGCACATCCATTTCCAGTAAATTTTGCATCATTTATTAAATTATTTTTTACTTTTATATAAACAGTTATATCGTCGCCACATACCATATTGTGTTCTCTAAATTTCGCATTAGCATCTTTTATCTGTCCCTTATTATGGGGATGTTCATAGCATGAAATTATTTTTTCAGCATAAAGATCATAAGACAAAAAATCACTCAATTTTAAATATATTTTTTACTTTATTAATCGCTTTTATTGATTCATCTATCTCTTGTTTTGTATTATATATATAAAAGCTAATCCGAGCTAATGCTTTTTCTTTACTTAATTCGGATACAAGTGGCATTGCACAATGATGTCCAGCTCTTATTGCTATACCTTGCTTGTCAAAAATATATGCAATATCGTGCGGATGAATATTTTTTATTTCAAATGATGCAATGCCAACTCTTTCATCAATATTTTTAGGACCAAAAACTTCAATATTTTTTATATTATTAGTTTGTTCTAAGAAATATTTCATTAGATCTTTTTCATATTTTCTAATTTTTTCAACCCCTATTTTATTAATATAATCAATTGCAATTCTAAATCCAATAGCTCCTTCAATATTTTGCGTTCCAGATTCGAATTTCCAAGGCAAATCATTCCACGCACATGAATATTTATTAACTACCTTTATCATATCTCCGCCGCTAAATAATGGCGGCATATCTGCTAATATTGATTTTTTAGCAAATAAGATTCCAATTCCAGCAGGTCCAAGCATTTTATGGCTGGAACAAACAAAAAAATCGCAATCAATATCTTTTATATCAATTTTAATATTTGGAATAGATTGTGCCCCATCAATTAAAATACTACTATTATTTTTATGTGCTAATTTTGAAATATCTTTTATATTATTTATAGTGCCTAATACATTTGAGGCATGAAATATTGCTGTAATTTTTGGTTTTTTTTCCATTTGCTCTTTTAAACTTTCAATATCCAATCCTGATTTTTGTTCATTTAATTTTATATAATCCAGATGGGCTTTCTTTCTCTTTGCTAGCTGCATCCAAGGAATTAAGTTACTATGATGTTCAGCCTCTGATATTAAAATATGATCATGCTCTTTTATTATTTTTTCACCATATGTTAATGCAATCAAATTTATTGCTTCTGTAGTATTTTTTGTATATATTATTTCTTCTATTGAATTAGCATTAATGAATTTTGCAAATATTTCTTTTGATTCACTATATTTTTGAGTTGCTTTTTCCGATATTTTATACAACCCCCTATGGATATTTGAATTATAATTTGAATAGTAATCAACTATTGCACTGATTACTTGTTGTGGTTTTTGTGTTGTTGCCGCATTATCCAAATAAATTAACCTCTTTCCATTCATTTTTGTTTTTAAAATCGGAAAATCATCCCTTATTTTATCAATGTCATACATGTTATCATTTATTCTTATATTTTTCAAACCCATATTTTTCAATTGATTGTGCAAGTTCTTTTTTGCCAGATTTAATAATTTTTCCATCTATTAAAATATGAATAAAGTTAGGATTTAAATATGAAATCATTTTATTATAATGTGTAATTAAAATTATTCCTGTTTGTTTTGTCTTAATAATATTGTTTATTATATCGGCAATTACCTTTATTGCATCAACATCTAATCCTGAATCGGGTTCATCAAGCATTGCAAATTTTGGCTTTAAAGCCATCATCTGTAATATTTCCATTTTCTTTTTTTCTCCACCCGAAAAACCAAAATTAAGATTTTTATTCAAAACATTTTCATTCATATTCAATATCTTCAAATTATTTTTGAGACTCCTCTCCATCTCTAAAACATCAGTATTTTCAAAAATAGAATTAAATGAATTATACATAAAATTAATGAATCTAATATCTTTTATTTCGGCAGGATTTTGGAATTGTAAAAATAACCCAAGTCTTGCTCTTTTGTCAGTTGAAAAATCTGTTATATCTTTATGATCTAATAATATTTTTCCGTTTAATTTTAATTTTTGGTATCCCATTATTGCTTTGGCTAATGTTGTTTTTCCAGATCCATTCGGGCCCATTATTACATGTAATTCGCCCTTTTTAATATTTAAGTTTATTTTTTTTAGGATTTCTCTACCATCTAATTTAACATCCAAGTTTTTTATTTCTAATCCCATTATTTCACCATTCAATTCCTGCAAAAATCATATGTTTTTTTACAAAGTTTACATACAACTTCCTTTGCTTTTTTTTCTTTTTTATCTATTTTATATTTTATAAATTCATTAATTTGTTTTTTATCAAATTTTTTTTCTATTCTTTGGATTTTAAATGAATATTTATTATTTATGTATTTACTTACCGCTGCCTGTGTTAATCCCAATAAAACAGCAATTTTTTGCTGGGTTAATTTATAATCTCTGCTCATTAATTTTGTCGCACTTGCTCTTATTGCAGGAAGTATAACTTCAATATTTGATTCAGTGTTATTGTACTTCATTTCATCAGCCTTAATAGTTTTGTTTCAATAAATTTCGATGCATATTTATAATCCTGTTCTAAATCCGAAAAAATAAATTCATTAATTAAAAATTTTTCAATGTTTGTTTTATCCATTCCTCGTGTCATCAAATAAAATTTATCCTCTTCACTAATACTACTAATTGATGAATTATGCGTTGCATTTACATTTTTTTGTTTAACAAGTATAAATGGAAAAGAATAAAATTTTCCATTACCTCTAATAATCCCATTATGACTTATGTTAGAATAGGTATTTTCCGAGTTTTCTAGAAGTGTTGAAATAGATTTTAATAAACATTCTGATTGTCCTAATACAACTGCTTTTGCTTTTAGATTGCTCTTCACATTTTTTTCATTGTTTATAATATTTGAGTAAATATCAAATTTTTCATTATTTCTACCTAAAACAATATCATTTATATTTAACTTACTATTTTTTCCAGGATAAAAATAATTTTTTACCCTTGTAATTAATCCATTGCTATATATTGAATTAAAATTTAATTCAGAATTATATTCCATTAAACTGACATTAGTTAGTAATGTGTAGTTTTTTTGATCATTAATTATATTAAAATTAAGTTTTGAATTTCTTTTTAAATTTATTAAGTGTTTTATAATTACAAATGCATTATTTTGATTATATTCCAATAAATCAAGTTTTGCATTTTCATGGCAATTAACAATGAGCGCTAAATTATTTTTTCCAAAATTTAATATATTCAGGTTTTTTAAATCCGGTAATATATCAATTAAAATAGGGTATTTTATATCAAGAGCTTGATTATCAATATTTATAAGTTTAATATGTTTTAATTTATTAATAATTTTAATGGCACTTTTATTTTCTATTTTAATTATATTTTTATACTGCTTATCGACTAAAACTTCATTATCTTTAAAAATAATATTAAAAGATAAATAATTTGAGTTAAATGGCTCTGCTATTTCTTTAATTTTACTTGAATCAATAAATTTTATTCTAATTTTTTTGGAGTTTGTATTTTTAATTGGTATTTCAATATTCTCTCTTTTAAATAATTGCCTTTCATGTTCATTATTTTTAATTATTTCAATATCCTTTTTTTTATTTTTATTAATAATATCACCAATTATGCAATTGCATTATTTGTATCTAATTTCAATAACCTTTTTAATTCAATGCTATATTCTAATGGCAGCTCTTTTATTAACGGATCTAAGAAGCCCAATAAAATTATTGCTATTGCATCCTCTCTATTTAAGCCTCTTGACATCAAATAAAATAAATTTTCTTCATTTATTCTGCCAGTGCTTGCTTCATGATTAATATTAGCGTCATTTGCATTTATTTTAATGTATGGGAATGTGTTTGTTTTTGATTCATTATCAATTAAAATTGAATCGCATTTTTGAAATGCATTTACATTCTTGGCATTTTTTGAAACAAACAAAGTGCTTCTGAATGTGGAATTGCCATTTCCAATGCTTATATTTTTTGCAATAATTTTTGATTTAGTGCCAGGTGCAAGATGAAATATCTTCCCCCCATTATCATGTATCTGGCCATCTTTTGCTATTGCAACTGAAAGAATTTCCCCAATAGCATCTTTTTCTTTCAAATAAATACATGGGTATTTCATATTTATTTTGCTTCCAACATTACAATCAATCCATTCAACATGCGACTTTTCTTTTGCAATTGCCCTCTGCGTTACTAAATTATAGACATTTTTTGACCAGTTCTGTATTGTGATATATTTAACATGCGCATTTTTATTAGCAATTATTTCAACAACACCATTATGTAATGCAAAACTTGAATATATGGGCGCTGAACATCCCTCAATATAAGTTACTTCTGAATTTTCTTCTGCAATAATCAATGTTCTCTCAAACTGCCCAAGATTTTTTGCATTAATTCTAAAGTATGCCTGCAATGGCATTTTTAATTTTACATTTTTTGGGACATATAAAAAACTACCCCCACTCCAAACTGCTGTATTTAAAGATGAAAATTTATTATCATTTACTGGAATAACAGTCCCAAAATATTTTTTTATTATTTCAGGATATTTTTTAAGAGCAGTATCAGTATCTGTAAATATAATACCCTGCTTTTTTAAATCCTCTCTAATACTTGAATAAATAGCCTCTGAATCATATTGATTTTCAACGCCTGCAAAAAATTTTCTTTCAAATTCAGGCACACCTAATTTTTCAAATGTTTTTTTTATTTCATCAGGCACTTCCTCCCATTTATTTGTTTTAAAGTCAGAAGCACTTATATAATAATAAATATCATTAAAATTAATCTCTTTTAAATCAGGTCCCCAATCTGGAATGGGTTTTGATTTGAAAATTCTATAAGCATCAAGCCTTTTTTTAAGCATCCATTCAGGTTCCTTCTTTATTAATGAAATTTTTTTAATCACCTCTTCTGACAATCCTTTTTCAACCTTTAATTTATATTTAATTTTATCATTAAACCCATAATTTTTCTTATATTCTTTTTCATCAGATATATTTTTCATAATCGTCATGAATTATTTTTTTTATCTTTCTAGGAAATTAAAATATATTGTATTGTATTATCTGCTAATTTTATTTGATATAAATAACCAGCTATAAAATTATAACTTAGTTATAATAAAAACAAGTATTTAATATTTTTGATTTAATAAATAAAATAAAACAAAATTTAGAAAGATTTAATATAATTAATATTCATAATTTAAATATTCTATTTTGGGTGTTATTATGAAAAATAAATTTAGCAATGAATCTACTTATAAAAAATTTTTAGATCTAAATAAAGAAGCAGAATTCGACAAGTTATTTAATCAGGCAATTGAAAAAGCAAAGCAGTCATTCGGTTCAAAATATCCTATGCATATTAATGGCAAAACTATTTATACCCAAGAACAGTTAATTGAGCAATCGCCAATTGATCGCAGTATTATTATTGGTTATTTTCAAAAAGCAAATAGAGATCATGCAAAACAAGCAATAGAAGCAGCAAGCAGTGCTTTTGAAGCGTGGGCCAGTTTAAATTATAAAGAAAGAGCTAATATTTTTAGAAAAATAGCAAAAGCATTTTCAGAGCAAAAATTTGAATTAGCAGCAATATTGTCTTATGAGAATGGAAAATCAAGGTATGAATCAATTGGAGAAGTCGATGAAGCAATTGATTTCATTAATTATTATACCAATGAACTTGAAATAAATAAAGGATTTGCCAGGAAAACACATTCTTCAGGCGCATATCAAAAAATAGAAAAAGGATTTCAAGGAGCTCCAGGAGAAGAAGAAAATGTTACTATTATGCTAAAGCCGTATGGCGTATTTGGCGTTATTGCCCCATTTAATTTTCCGCTATCAATATCAGTAGGAATGAGTGTTGGTGCATTAATTACTGGAAACACAGTTGTTTTCAAGCCATCAACAGACAATATGACTTTATTAACTGCCCTCAAGATTTATGAAATATTTAAAAATAATGGCCTTCCAGATAATGTTTTTAATCTTGTTACAGGACCAGGTTCAGAAGTTGGAGATGAATTTGTTGTAAATAATAATGTTGCAGGGATTATATTTACAGGTTCAAGAACTGTTGGAATGAATATGATAAAAAAAGTATTTGGCGAAGAAAAACAAAAAATATTTGTTGTTGAAATGGGTGGAAAAAATCCAGCAATTGTTTCTAAGTATGCAAATCTTGATAAAGCAGTTCAAGGTGTTGCAAATGCAGCGTTCGGATTTGTTGGGCAGAAATGCAGTGCATTGTCCAGATGCTATGTTCATGAATCATTAAAAGAATTATTTGTTAGCAAATTAATTGATAAATTAAGATCCTTTAAAATAGGCAATCCGTTAGATAAAGATGTCTTTATTGGTCCTTTAATAAGTGAAAATGCATTAAATAAATTCAATGATGCTGTTCAAAAAGCAAAGCAGTCAGGACGAATTCTATACGGTGGAAATGTAATTAAATCAGAATTAAAAGGATTTTATGTTGAACCAACATTGATAGAACTTTCACATAATAATGAACTAGTTCACAAAGAGCTATTTTTACCAATTTTAAGTATAGAAACATTTAAGGATTTTGATAATGCATTAAAACTGGCAAATGATAGTGAATATGGGTTAACAGCTGGTTTATATTCCCAAAATAAAAAAGAAATAAAAGAGTTTTCAAATAAAATAAACGCAGGTGTTGTTTATATAAATAGAAGAATTAGTGCAACAACAGGCGCAATTGTTGGTTTACATACATTTGTCGGATGGAAAGGAAGCGGTTTGACTGGAAAAGGAACTGGAAGCAAGCATTATTTGCAGCAGTTTATGAAAGAGCAAAGCATATCATTATCAAAATAAGAAAATGAAGATGAGTATGTTCTCAATTCTAAAATTTATTTATGCTCATCAAAAATATAAGTCAATAAAAATAAAAATAGATTCCAAATATTTAAATGCAATTGTTGCAGATACTTTTATAAAAACTTTAATTGGGCTGATGTTCAGAAAAAAGCTTGGAGAAAATGAATGCATGCTATTTTTATTTAAAAACAAAGGCACTCACAGCATCTGGATGAAAAATATGCTGTTTAATATAGATATAATATGGCTAGACAAAGATAAAAAAATAATTGAATACCTTGAAAATGTTCCCAAATGTACTGGATTCAATTGCAAAACATATGGCATATCATCAGATTCCAAGTATTTTATTGAATTTAATTCAGGATTTATAAAAAAGAATAAAATAAATAATAGGACAAAAATTATATTTTGATATTAAGTTAGACTTTTTCAAAAGGTCATTCTCTTTCAACAAGTCTGCATAAGACTTATCCATTTGGTTCGCCAATATTTATTTGTAGATAAAGAATGAATAATTTATGGGAAAAAAGTGAGTAGCGGAATTCTCATTAAAAATCAAAATAACCGTAAGATTATTAAACTCTTACTGTGATTATTAGGCATGGCAAAAACAGACAATTCAAAATCTAAAAATATCCCTTACTTGCCCATTATCATTATTTTGGTTTTGGTGGTAATTGGCGTTGGGTTCCTATACATTCAAAAATCATCTGCATACTCACAAGAGATTAAGTCTTACAGCAACCTGAACTCAAACTACACCTCATTCAAAACGCAATCACAAAATCAGTTATCAAGTCTTCAAACTCAGATCTCAACACTCCAAACACAGCTAACCCAAAACAAAACCCTTTACCAAAACGCAGAAAATAACTTAACAAATCCATACCAACAGGTCTTATACGACCAAAAAACAATTAATCTACCGAGATTCAACTACACTTATACTTATAACGACAGCGGTTACAACTCCTCCACTGGTCTTTATTCAGGCTTCGACTATATCTACAACTACACATGGGGGCGATTTAACTACACATTCAACGCGCCATACGCCGGTTACATCATCTTCAACGCTACTAGCACAATAATAAACAACCCAAATCCTTCTACTTGTGCATGGATAGTATACGAATCAAATAAGCTAGGATGGAGGAATGTATCAGTAACCACAGAAACACTATACAACACGACATATACTTACACCGATCATTTTGCAGGGAACGACAGGCTTTTTGTAAATCTTACGAATGCTCCATTTGACGAACTCTGTCCTGTTCAATCAGTAACATACGACATCCCGGTAAACAAAGGGATAAACTATTTAATCATAGATAATGACAATTCTTCGCAGGGAATAACCATAACCTTCTCAGCAAAATACATAGGTTATCACACTTCTTAGTGATAAAATAAATATCAATATATCTGCAGTCGGATATGAGGACAATGGCTCGCCGCTGATACAGCGACGGGTTCCACTAAGGTTTATGGATATCTATTTACAAAATGACCATCAGGGTCGTCCTTGTCGCCAATTTATTAGTGGAAAGATAAAAACAAAATTCTTCTGTACAATTAAATTTTCAACAGCCCCCCAAAACTATCATACCGAAACATTTAAATATCTTCTTATTCATAATTTAATTAACTAATTTTAGAAAAATTTAAAAATTTAATATAATTCTTACTTAAAAATAAACATATTTATAAATATAATGGTGAATTTAATGTCAAAACCAAAAGCCAAAAAATCAAAACTGGCAAAATCTAAACCAAAACTAAAATTAAAATCTAAAATCAAAATAAAACAAGCAATTGCAAAAAAGAAAATAAAAATAAAAGAGAAAAAACCAAAAAAATACAATGTCTTATCAAAAAATTCAGACACAAATAATAATAAACAAATTGTTATTGAACAAAATAAAATAGAATTAATTAATCAGCAGCAACAGCAACCAACACAAAAAAGAAAAAGAGGCAGACCAAGAAGCGCATTCAGCGAAGCAAATAAAAGAGAATTGGAGCAAAGTTTAAAAGCAAGCAATATTAAGAGATGTCCAAGTTGCGGAAGTTCTGATATAATATCTGATAATGAAAAAGGAGAAGAGGTCTGCAATAATTGCGGCTTGATTTTAGAAGAGAATGTAATAGATCAAGGCCAGGAATGGCGTGCATTTGATTCTGACCAGATGAATTCAAGAGCTAGAACTGGCGCACCAATAAAGTTTGCAAAACCAAACAGGGGCCTTGTAACTGAAATTGACCTGTATAATAAAGATATTAGGGGGGTGAGGATACCTTCAAAAAGACAAGCGCAACTATACAGAATGAGAAAATGGCATAAAAGAGCAAGCATTACAAATTCAAGCGAGAGAAATTATTTGATTGCATTGCCAGAATTAAACAGAGTTGCTAGTTACTTAGGACTTCCAGATAATATACGTGAAAGCGCAGCTTTATTGTATAGAAAGTGCGTGCAAGGCAATTTAATAAGAGGAAGGCCTATTGAAACAGTTGTTGAAGCAGTTATTTATGCATCGTGCAGATCAGCTGGCATGCCAAGAACATTAAATGAAATCGCAGGCATATCTGGCGTTTCCAAAAAAGAAATTGGAAGGGCATATAGAGTTATTTCAAATCAATTGAATTTAAGAATCCCATTAACAGATCCTATTAGTTATGTTCCAAGATATGTTGCAGCATTAAAATTAAGCGGCGAAGCACAGGAAAAATCAATTGAACTATTAAAGCGCGCAATGAAAAAAGGGCTTATTTCAGGAAGAAGCCCAACAGGTGTAAGCGCTGCTGCTGTTTATATTGCAGGCGCACAAGCCGGCGAAAGAAGAACGCAAAAAGAAGTGGCTGATGTTGCAGGAGTAACAGAAGTAACAATAAGAAATAGGTATAGAGAGTTAAAAGAACAATTAAATATAGATATAAATCTTTAATCAGATTTAATGAAAAAATTTAATTTTTTATTTTTTTGTTTTATTTTATTTAGTATTTTTATTTATTTTTTACCTATAAATTTCCTAAATAACTTAAACCAGCCAAGTTTGAATTTAATAAACCTAACAAATACCTCAATAAATAAAATAAACTTAAAACTTTTAATCAATCAAACAAGCCAGTATGTTAAAAATATAAATCAAAGTTCATATCTAGTATTTTATCCAAATCTTTCAAGAGCCTATTCTTATTTAAACAAAACTGAAAATCAGAATGCATCAAATAATATAAGCAAAACAATAACATTACTGAATACTGCAAGACTAAGTGCGTTTAATCAAGAACAGAAAATTTATTCATATAGAGAATTTTCATTTAAATTTATTATTATTCTAACAGGGTTTGTAGCAATTATAATATATTTCTTAATCAGTCAGTCAAATAGTAAAAACAAGAAAACAAAACATTAATTTATTAGCATTCTGAAAATGCATTTTACTAAATTAATTATAAAACAACAAAAGCAATATTAAAAATTCAGCTTTAATAAATCTTTTTACTGGTTCGTCATTTATTATAAAATTAAGCTTGGCAATAATTTTAAACAGAAGCTTTTTAAATGTGGTTTTCCATTTAAAATCTAGAAATAGAACATAAAAGGAGGAAAAGGTGGAAAAATGATGAAATCAATATTAGATGAACAACCTGTTGAAAATCAGGAATATGATATGAAGGTTTTTGCCAAATCACCAAATGGCGATGGCATTAGCAAACTTGGAAAGTTTGTAGTATTTATTAAAAATTCAAAGACAAAAATAGGATCAAAATATAAAATAAAAATAACAAAAATATACAGAACATATGCAACAGGCGAAATAAATTATAACACTAAGCAGTATATTGGAAATAGTTTAATTGAATTATAGTTTATTTTTCTTTTAAACTAAAAGTTTATTTTTTGTAAATTTTTTTAAAAGCTTTAGCAAAAATAAAATAAATAGAAAAATTTAAATACATAATTTATTAAATATAAAATGACTAATCTTTTTATCTTTAAATTCTAGTCATATTTCTTTTATTTAATTTTAGGTGAAAACATGGATGAAAATATAAAAAAAGGCACAACAATTGTTGGGCTTATGTGCCAGGATGGGATAATATTGGCAGCAGATTCAAGGGCAACATATCAAGGCGGATTTATTGCAAATAAAGAAAGCAGAAAAGTCTGGAAAATTGATACTAATTTAGGAATGCTGATAGCAGGCAGTGTTGGAGATGCGCAAGAAATAATAAGAATACTGAAACTTCATAATGAAATATATAAAATGAATGAATTAAAGCCATTGTCACCAAAAAGTGCAGTATCTTTATTGTCTATTGTTTTAAATAACAATAAAATGATGCCTTTTTATATCGGCCTTATTGTCGGCGGTATAGATATTGATGGAAAACCGCAATTATATAATCTGGATGCGCTTGGCGGCTATACAGACGAATCAAAATTTACAGCAAGCGGAAGCGGAATGGAAGTCGCATTAGGGTATTTAGAAGAGTCTTATAAAGAAGGGTGTCTAGTAAAAGATTCAATAAAAACAGCAGCAAAGGCAATATTTACAGCAATGAAAAGAGATGCAAACAGCGGAGACAATGTCCTGCTTGCAGCAATAACAAAAGAAGGATATACTGAATATTCTGGAAAAGATCTTGAAAAATATACTAAATAATTCAATATTTTTTTCTATTTTTTTAATTAATTTTTATGTTTTCTTATTTACTATAAGTGGTTGTTTTGAAAGAATTCAATGAAAATAACAAAAACGAAATCCAAAAAAGCGTATTTGATAAAATTGAAGAAATGCTGCCGTCCAGTGTTGGATTTATTAAAGCTGAATTTGAAGGCCCTGATATTGTCATTTATCTGAAAAATGCGAAATCAGTTTATAAAGACGATACAGTAATAAAGGATATTGCAGTTGAGATAAAGAAAAAAATAATAGTTAGAAGCGATTCAGCATCATTAATGGACCCTGAAAATGCCCTTAAAAAAATCAAGGAGCTGGTGCCAGAAGATGCAAAACTAGGCTCTATCAAGTTTTTATCAGAATTCAGCTCAGTTTATATAGAGGCATTAAAGCCTGGATTGGTTATAGGAAAAAAAGGAGTTACATTAAGAGCCATTATGTATGAAACAGGATGGATTCCAAAAGTGCTGAGAATACCGACAATGGAAAGCTCAACAATTGAAGGCGTCAGGAATCTAGTATATAATGAAAGGGACTTTAGGAAAAAATTTCTCCTGAACCTGGGAAAACAAATAAACCAGCCAGCATTGAAAAGCGAATGGCTTAAAGTAACTGCGCTTGGCGGCTATAGGGAAGTTGGAAGATCATCAATGCTGCTGGAGACGAAAAACTCAAAAATACTGATTGACTGCGGAATAAGCCCAGAGCCAGGGCTAAAAGGAGCTATTGCAAATGAGGACCCAGAAGTCAATAAGGCATTTCCATATCTTGATGCTGCGAATTTTTCAATAGAAGAGCTTGATGCAGTTGTTTTAACACATGCACACATGGATCATATTGGCTTTGTGCCATATCTCTACAAATACGGGTATAAAGGGCCTGTCTACTGCACCCCCCCAACAAGAGACCTGGCAGCACTTTTGCTGAATGATTATTTTAGATTGGTGCAAAAAACTGGCGGAACGCCATTATATGATGAAAAAGACATTAGGAACATGCTTATGCATACAATAGTAAGGGAATACGGCGAAGTGACAAACATTACAAATGAATTAAAGCTCACATACCATAATGCTGGCCATATTCTCGGAAGCAGCATTGTGCATTTGCATGTAGGAGAAGGAGAATACAACCTTGTCCATACTGGGGATATGAAATATGGATTTACCAGGCTGTTTGATCCTGCTGACATAAAGTATCCCAGGATGGATGCACTATTCATAGAAAGCACTTATGGCGGAAATAATGATATTTCAATCAACAGAAAGCAAGCAGAAATAAATTTAATGGATATAATAAAAAAAACAATATCAAACAATGGAAAAGTGCTTATTCCTTTATTTGCAGTTGGAAGGTCCCAGGAAATTCAGTTAGTTCTTAATTCATATTTAAAAAATTACAACATTGATGCGCCTGTTTATATGGATGGCATGATACTGGAAGCAAGTGCAATCCATACTGCATATCCTGAATATTTAAAGGAATCTTTGAAAAACATGATTTTAAATAATAAATCGCCATTTGAAAGCGATATATTTGAAATAATAAAAGGAGAAAGGGAACAGGTATTGGAAAGAGGCCCTTCAATCATTCTTGCCAGTGGCGGAATGCTAAATGGCGGAACAAGTTTGGAATATTTCAAGAAATTAGCTGATGATCCTAAAAATTCCCTTATTTTTGTCGGATACAACAGTGCAGGATCATTAGGAAGACGGCTTCAAAATAATTTAAAGGAAGTGCCAATAATGGATGAAAATAACAAAATAATACCCTTGAAAATAAATATGAATGTTTTTACTGTTGAAGGGTTTTCAGGGCACAGCGATAGGAGGCAGTTAATTGATTTTGTAAAAGATTTAAGGCCAAGGCCAAGCAAAATATTTACAATGCATGGCGAAGAGCAAAAATGCGAAGATCTTGCAGACATTTTAAGAAAAATTACAAATGCGGATTCAAGAGCACCAATGAATCTGGATTCAATAAGATTAAAGTAATGTGATAAAGTCTATTAATCGTTATCTTTAAAAAACTTCACCACTATACTCTCATAGGCGATTAGTATGAATGTAGTTTGTGATAACTGTGGATCTTCAGATGTGGCAAAGAAAGGGATGCACTACAATGCAACAGGTACAAAGCAGAAGTTCTTCTGCCACAAGTGTAAGAAATGGTTCGTGTAGGACCATGGATTTAAAAGAATGAGATATAGATCAAAGGATATTGTATGGGCGTTGGACGAATATGCTGATGATGCATTATAGGCGTATTCCCATCCACTTAAAAATATAATTCACAAAAACCCAACTTTTTAATAAATATTAAAGTTTAAATATTTAAATATTAATAACTCTATTGGTAATTAGATGAGTAATAAAAAACAAATTCTTGTATGGACTAAGTTAAATGCAGATAAAAGCGTACAGAAGAATAGTATTTTTTTAAAAAGGAAAGATAAAGCATCTGCTTGCTATTATGAAGATTGCGAGAGCACTGCATAATAAAGCCGGACTCATGGCAGACTTACCTAGTTGGACTTCTTTTTTTTCTTTTTTATTGAACAAATCAAATCAAAACTCTAATTTTTTAGATTTAGAAAATACACTAAAAGATAATGCATTTAAAATGATTTACTATAGTAGTTTAATTGAGGGGAACAAAACACCTCTTAAAACTGCTAACGCTCTTTTTAATCATGCTATTTTTGATGGAGAATCAAATATACCTGATTATATTGAGTTACTGAATCATAAAAAAGTATATGAAGAGTTAATTTCATCTGTTATGTCAAAACGAAGTGTAGACGATATACTTAAAATACACAGTCTTCTGTTAATGGATGTTCTTGGTATATATCCTAACTTAAAGCGCTTTAGGGTTAATTTCGGGCAATTCGTGACTCCAGACCTCTTAAAAACCAGAGAAGCTCTAGATAATATCATTCATATATTTAATTCAAGTGAGGCTAATCAAGCAAAATTGTTTTTAAATGCATTAAATATTCATTTACAGTTATTTTATGCACATCCTTTTGAGGATGGCAATAAAAGAACTTGTAGATTGATTATGAATCAGTATTTATTGCGCAACAAAATGAAGCCGTTCATAGTGTTAAAAGAAGATAAAGAATTATATTTCAATACTCTCTTAACCTATGATTTTACTGAATACTATTTGCCATTTTTCGCTGAGGGTCTATCAATTTACTTAAGAAGCGACCCTAAAATTACAGATAAAATAAAATCATTAATGCCTTCCAATTATGATGAGCAAGAGTTTAAACAATTGTTTTTAGCAATAAATAATGATCTTGATGTACGCAGTGCCGAACGATTAATAAATGAGTTGGCATCTAAATCCGAAACAATAAAGTCTGCATTGTGGCTAAGTGCGTATTACAAACTTGATTTAGGTAGTGTTTTTACCAATTCTGCAGAATCTGAGATATCTACAGTACGTTCACTGGCTTTATGGGGCATGTGGAAAACGAATCCTGACAAGTACTATGATATACTAAAAAGCCACGTTATTGCAGATCCAAGGCCTGACAATAAAATCCTCGCATTTACTGCACTTACATATTCTGAGAAAAAGTTTGAAAATGATGGCGATTTTTTAATAAATCTATCTAAGATTAAACTAGAAGAGTCATTGGCAGCCAGAATCTGCGAAGCCATGGCCTACTATAACAATACAAAGGTGGCTAAGGAAGTTATAAAAAATATCTTAGACAACTCTAATTCCGATACAATTAAGGTAAGGGCATACAGCAGTCTTGCAAATTTTGATGAAGCAAATAACATAATTAAGATATTTGATAAATTTGGTGATAGTGTCGTGTCCGAATTTGTAATAAATAGATTATCTAAAAATAACAAAATAAATGACCTAATAATTTCTAAAAAATTGACAGAGGTTGCATCTAAAATGCCTAGATTAAGAAAAGTATTATTGCATAATTTAGCTATTTGCCAAAATAAACCAGCAGAAGGGTACTTAAATTTTTTGGATTTCGTGCTAAAGGATAATAATACAGATAAAACCGAAAAAGCTTATGCAATTTCAATAATGAGTAAATTGAAAGACTATGAATGGATTTCTTCAAATTATAACTTCTACGTTGAGCAGCCAAAGCACGACTTAGAAGATATTGCTGTTTTTATGTCTTATATTAAATCCAGAAAAGGTAGCATTCAAAAGGAAGTCTTGTTTAATATCCCTAACTCTGAAACTGTAATTATAGAAGCAGCTGAAATTAATAAAATGTTAAAAGAAAATATTTTTGGCCCTCATTTTTTAGAGTTATACAAGAAAGGATTAATGAGGTAATCCCTATAATGTCAGAAGGTTTAGGGAAGGATTTGTTATATCTACTAGACTTAAAGATTAAGCATATAAATGTGATTAAATCTCTTTCCCGCAATGATGAATCTGTTAAAAATAAACTTAAATCATAGGTGTTATTATAAAAATAAAAAATTTATCTGACTGGTCTGAATTAAAAGCGGATTCAGATGCAGTATATCCAAAAATTTTAAATCCAGAATTATATTTCATTAATGATCGTAAAAATATATTTGTGTATTCTCCTTATTTTAATTCTGCGACAAAACTTAACTCTATTCAATATAAATTTCTTAAAAATAATAAAAAATTAAAATCTAAAAAAGATATTTCTGCTAATCCTGAACTGTTAAATAATTTTTTTTATATTTCTTTAGCTGCATATAATGTTATTACTAAGTCTGCTTATAATGAAGAAGAATCTATATCCACAAGAATAAATAATCTAACCTTAATTATGACTAATTTATGTAACTTAAAATGTAAATATTGCTATGCTTTTGGAGGAGAGATCAGTAGCGTAATAAAAAATAGGGCCAATCCAATTATAAAATCAACGATTAATATAGATTCAGCTCAATTGGCAATAAGAACTCTTAAACCAAATAATGTTTTATTTTTTGGTATGGGCGAACCAACATTAACATTTGATAAAATAAAACAAATAATAGAAAGTTGTAAGGATTTAAATATTAATTATCGAATAGATACTAATGGAGTATATCTGAAAAAACGAGAAGAAATTATAAAATATTTTATTGATAATAAGGTAAAAATGCAGATCTCTTATGATGGTCTTGACGAATTAACTAATAAGTATAGGGGTAGCGATAAATTTGATACCTCCAAGGAAATATTAAAAACCTTAACAGAGATTAAGAAATATAGACATATATCAGATATTGCTTATGTTAGGATTACTGCATGTAATGGTATAGAACGAAAATTTATCAAAGTAATAAATAACTTAAAGGCTATGGGATTTAATAAGGTACGCATAGAGCCAATTGTAATTAGTGGTAGAGCAAAGAACTTCCTATCTGCAAAACCCAATATGCATGCATTGGTTGTTAACTTTGCAAAAGCTTTAATTTTTGCAAAAAAGAACAACTTTAAAATTACTTCGAATCTTCTTCCAGCTATAGGTACTAATCTTCTTTCTTGTAAAACTTGCAGCTATATCAGAGGTTCATCAATTACTTTAAGTTTGGACAATAAATTTTATGCATGTGTAGATCCTGTATCGGAATTACAAATAGGTAAAATATTAAATAGGGGTAAAATTAATATAAATAAAACTAAATTATATAAAATAAGTAAGAAAAGAGATATTTCTAAGTTTAAGCAATGTTCTTTTTGCCCTGTAAAATGTGGTGGGGGTTGTACAAAAGAATCTTACAACAATTATGGCAGTTTTGATAAAGCTGGAGAAAATAGAGAATTATGCAATTATAGAAAATTAGTACTATATGAATATATCAAAAATTTAAATTATAATTAATAGTGATAGCATAAATAAAATAACAGATGTGTTTGGTCAAGAACTTCTTGCATATATTAAGTATGGAAACATCCATGAAATAATAGAGCGAGATGATGGATGCATAGATTTAACATCGCCCAAATCCTATTTTTCTGAATTTACTAAATGGCCAAAAATTGAAAAAATTGCAATAAACCTTATACAAGGCCCTGTATTAGATATTGGTTGTGGGCCAGGTAGAGTTGGAAAGTATCTAAAAACTAAAAAAATAGATGTTACAAATATAGATGTATCTCCAATTGCAATAAAAATTTGCAAAAACAGTGGGCTTAAAAAAAGTAGAGTTTTAAGTATTTCTGATATAGAAAAACTTAATTATAAAAACTTTAATAGCATTGTTCTTTTTGGTAGAAATTTTGGGTTATTACAAACACCAAAAAAAGCTAAATTAATTCTTTCTAAAATAGCTAAAATAACTAATAAAGATGCAATAATCCTCGGAGAATCTAGAGATCCCAATACTATAACAAACCCTGCATTTATTAAATATATGAAAAAAAATATCAAAAAAAATAAAATGCCTGGGCAGTTAAGACTCCGTTTAAGGTATCAAACTTATAAAGGGAATTGGTTTAAATTTTTATATGCTTCTAAAAATGATGTCCTCTCTTTAATTGATGGTACTGAGTGGTATGTTGATAGGTTCATAGGTCATGATGAAACATTTATAGCAGTAATTAAAAAGAGAATAACTGCAAAATACCTAGTGGCAGTTAATTGATTTTGTAAAAGATTTAAGGCCAAGGCCAAGCAAAATATTTACAATGCATGGCGAAGAGCAAAAATGCGAAGATCTTGCAGACATTTTAAGAAAAATTACAAATGCGGATTCAAGAGCACCAATGAATCTGGATTCAATAAGATTAAAGTAATGCATACTTTTTTATTTTCTAATTTTAATTTCTAAAACATAACTGCTTTCCAGATCAGCATTTTTTAAGATTTTTTTGTTTGCTCCTAATTCTAATTTTTCAACTGCTCTTGTTATTTCTGTAATAACAGCATCTGAATTTTTATATTTTCCAATCTTATCAATATTTATTTCCATTAAATCTTTATTTTAAATTAATCAATATTATTATAAATTTATAAATATTTAAATATACCAAATAAAAAAATAACTATTAATTGATAATCATTAAATATTTTAAATTTTATAATTTATTTATTTAATTCTATTATTATATTAATTATAATAAATAAATCAATAGGATCTGGTTTTATTATGAGTGGTGAAATTTCTCTTGCTTCAATGAAGGAGCTTAAAATAGGTAGATTTGTTTTAATTGATGACATCCCATGCAAAGTAGTGGAAATAGATGTAAGTTCTCCTGGAAAGCACGGATCGTCAAAAATGAGAGTTACTGCAATCGGAATATTTGACGGCCAGAAAAAAACATTATTAAAGCCAAGTGACAGCGATGTTCAGGTGCCTGTAATTACCAAGTCAAAATCACAAGTTGTTTCAGTGACTAATAATACTGCCCAATTAATGGATTTAGATACGTATAATGTTTTTGAGCTCGCAATTCCGCAAGAACTTTTAAATAAATTAAAGCCAGGAAACGAAGTTGAAGTTATCGAGGCAATGAATAGAAAAATAATAAATAAAATAGTCGGTGAAGCAAAATGAACATAAAAATAATGTCTGAATTTGATAATAAATTATTTGATAGAAAAGAAATTCAATTCATAATTGATAATGGCGAAGCGCAAACACCAAGAAAATTAGACGTAAAAGCTGAATTGTGCAAAAAATTAAGTCTGAATCCAGATACAATGATTATAGTCTCTATAAAGCAGGAATTTGGTTCAAGATCCCTAAATGGCTCTGCACATTTTTACAACAGCAAGGAATCAATAACTAAGTTCGAAGCAGCCCATATTTTAAGCAGAAAAAACATGTCAGAAAAGAAACAGGATGAGCCAAGCCAATAAATTAATTTTAATAAAATATAACCTTAAAACAAAAAAGTGAATTATATGGCCGACGATAAAAAATCAAAACCAAAAGCAAAAAATATAAAACCATTTAAAGCAGGAAAATCATGCCCAAAATGCGGATCGCGCATGGCAGAACATGAAAATAGGTTTTCATGCGGAAAATGCAGCTATACTGAATTTAAAAATAATAAAAAATAATTTAAATAGGTGCTCTATTTTGAATAAAAAGCCAAAACTGTCCAAACCTATGTCTAAAATCAAAACCAAAAAAGAATTAAAGATATTTAATCAGGATTTGAATTATAATAAAAAAATAAAATATATTACATATCTTCTATTAATTTTATCGTTTATTTCCTTGCTATATTTTCTCTATCTTTCGAGTTTTACGATTTCACAGCTTCTTTTATACAATTATTTAAATAGCAACAGCACTATTGTGCTTTCATTAATTTTTCCATTAATTGTTTTTTCATATTTATTGCATAAAACAAATAATCTTGATTTTATAATTCAGAATCTCGGAATTAGCAGGGATAAATTAACATTAAAAAATATTTTTTTAGGGCTTGCTTTGTTTATAGTAATGCTGGTTGGAGTTGAATTGAGTTTAAGCCTATTTTCACAAATAACTCATATCCCATTGCCGACAAATGTGAAGCAACTATTAGAAGGATATCCCATTTTCTTTTATTTATTCACCTTTCTTATTGCCCCGATAAATGAAGAAATAATGTTCAGGGGTTTTCTTGTTTCAAGAATCGGCATCATACCAAGTGCATTAATATTTGCATTGTTTCATTTTGGCTATTTTTCAGTATCTGAATTTATTGCTGCATTAATATTCGGCTTAATTGCAGGTTATTTATTTAAGAAGACAAAGTCATTGTATGTATCAATTACAGCGCATATGCTGCTGAATTTTTTAACTGTCTTTATATTATTTTTAATTTAATATTCAGTTTGAATAATTTAAAATGAAATAAAACAAGGTTTTATCTAAAAATATCTCATGAAGATTAGAATGTTAAACATTAAACTTGTACTTGTCGAATCAAAATACCAAATAAATCTCGGCTATATTGCAAGAACTGCAAAAAATTTTGGCCTATCTAAACTTTATTTATTAAATCCAAAATGTAATTTCAATGGATCAAATGCAATTAAATATTCAAAGCATGCCCGAGAATTATTACAAAATGCAGTTGTTATTAAAAATTTATCAAACATAACTAAAAATAACCTAATAATCGGAACAACAGGCATATGGACAAAGACAAGCTCTGCATTTTTTAATATTAATGACCCAGACATGGCATATAAAAAAATAAAAAAATCAAGTCAAAAAAACATTTGTCTGTTAATCGGAAGGGATAATACAGGATTAACAAAAGAAGAATTAATGCTGTGCGATCTGACTATTTTTATTCCAGCAAACAAAAAATATCCAGTTTTAAATATTTCCCATGCCCTTGCAATAATCCTATACCAACTCACTAAAGAGGATTTTAAAAAAAATTATAATTTCAATAATTTATATGCCAATATGAATCAGATAAAAAATTCAGTCAATTTGTTCAAAGAATTCATCAAAAGCAGCCAGCATATACGTAATAAAAAGGCAATTTCAATGATTTTTGAGCATGTTCTCAAAAGAGCAAACCCGACATCAAATGAGTTAAAAGCTCTAAATATATTATTTCATAAAAACAATAAAAATTAATTTTAATTATTTATTTAACTCATTTATTTTTTCTAGTTTTCTTTTAACATCCATTAGTAAATCAAGTATAAGTCCTGCAACTATAAATAAAGTGCCTATCATTAAAAATAGAAAAGAAGCCAATGCTCTTCCAGTCAGTGTAAAGCTATTCGATGAAATAAAAGCAAGCATCACCTGAATTCCAAGTAAAATACCTGCTGCTAGGAATATGATGCCAATTAATCCAAAAATTAATAAAGGGCTATAATCCCTTGCAAATCTGATTATATGCATTCCAACGCCAATGCCATAAAAAAATTTCGATTTTGCCAGTTTTGATTTTCCATATTTTCTTTTATAATAATTTATTGGCACTTCCTTTATTTTATATCCTTTTTTAGCAACTTCTATTGCAAAAAATCCAATTCCTGCCCTATAAGGTTTAATGTCTTTAATTTTATAAAATGCCTCTTTTCTTATAACAAATAATCCTGTTAATACATCATGTATTTTTATCTTGAATATCAAACTGTAAAGAAAAGACAATAATTTATTGCCAAATATGAGGTAATAATTCATTGATTCTTTTTTTAGTCCCCCAAATCTGTTTCCGAGAACAAAATCTGCTTCATTGTTTTCGATTAATTCAATCCCCTTTTTAATTCCAATCAGATCATGCGTTCCGTCAGCATCAACACTTGCCAAAATATCGCCATGCGCTTCTTTTAAACCCTTTACTATTGCTGCTTCAACACCTTTTTTTTCCTGTTCTATTATTGTAACCTTTGTTTTTCTTAACTTTTTTAAATATTTTTCACTGCTCATATTTACTATAATTATTTCAATGTCTTTTCCAAGTATGATTCTTAAGTTTTTGATTATTTCAAATAAAGTTTCTTCCTCCATATTTGGAATTACAATGCTTATTTTATTTTTTTTATTTGTTTTTTTTATTGTTTTCATATTATCTTTTTTGATTTGCGAATGCCGGGATTTGAACCCGGGCTGCAGCCTTGGCAAGGCCGCGTCCTACCAGACTAGACTACAATCGCATATTTCTTTTTATTATTATTTATTTCAATATAAAACATATTTTATATTTATTTGTATTTTTCCTTTTTTATATATGATATTGAAATGTCAATTATTTATGTTTTTTATTAAATTTTATATCTTTTATATTTTTATTTCTAAATCAATAATCAATGCCGCAGGTCGGATTTGAACCGACGACTTTCCGGTATCTATTATTTTATTGAATTTTCAATAAAATCTCTTCAGCCGGACGCTCTCCCACTGAGCTACTGCAGCAAATAAAAGTATAAAACAAGTCAAATATATTAATTTATAAAAATATTTAACTATTTTCATTCATTTTTTATTTGAAATATTGTATTTAAATTAATGTTTATAAATAATAAATATGATAAATCCTGATTATTATTCTTTAATAAAACCAGACTTGATAGAACAAAGAGAATATCAAATAAATATTATTAATAATATATTAAATAAAAATTCATTAGTAGTACTGCCAACAGGGCTCGGCAAGACAATAATTGCATTATTTCTAATTTCCAATTGCCTGTTTAACGATGAAAAAGCATTAATATTAGCACCCACAAAGCCTTTGGCAGAACAGCATTATAATTCAGCAATTAAATTTTTAAATATCGATCCGCGCCAAATAATTTTAATAACAGGCGAATTAAACAGTTCAAAAAGGTCAGAAATTGAAAATAATGCAAGATTGATTATTGCAACTCCCCAGACAATTGCAAATGACTTAAAAAATGGAATACTAAGCTTTAAAGATTTTGGCCTGGCTGTTTTTGATGAATGCCATAAAGCTGTTGGCAGATATGCCTATACTTATATTGCAGATGAAGCAAAATCAAAAAATATACAAATAATCGGCTTGACAGCATCTCCAGGAAGCGATAAAAAAAAGATTAAAAACTTAATAGAAATTCTGGGAATAGAAAATATTGAAGTAAGAATTCCAACAGATCCAGATGTTTATAATTATATAATGGACAAAAAAATAGAAATTATAAGAATTGAAAAAAATAAAGTAATTGATGAAATAACCTCTTTATTAAAACCAGTTATTGAAGAGCATTTATCTAAGTTGAGAAGATATGGCTTTTGCTATTATAAAAAATTCGAAAATATTCCAAAAACGAAATTATTAGAAATAGGCAGGTTAATCAGCAATGTCAAAGCGCAGAATTACAAATTTATTCTTTTATTCGAATATATTTATGTTTTAAATTTAATACACGCATATGATCTTGTTTCAACAGAAGGATTATTTCCATTTTTTGATTATTTTGAAAGATTAAAAAACAGAAAAGAGAAAGGCAGAGCAGTATTAAGTATTTTAAACAATAAAAATGTCATGATAGCAGTAAACCTTGCAAAAAAAGCACTTGAAAAAGGAATAGAGCATAAAAAAATGTCTAAGATTGTAGAGATATTAAAAAATAAATTTTCAGGCAAAACAGTAATTATTTTCGCGCAGTACAGATCAACAGTAAATAAATTGGAGGAAATTTTAAATAAGAATAATATTCATTCAAAAGCCTTTATTGGAAAGAAAGAGGGCATTACAAATATAATACAAAAAAATACAATAGAAGATTTTAGAAAAGGCGTGTTTAAAGTTCTTATTGCCACATCAATTGGCGAGGAGGGCTTAGACATACCAGACGTTGATGCAGTAATATTCTACGAGCCAATACCAAATGAAATACGAAATATTCAGAGAAGGGGAAGAGCTGGAAGAATAAAATTTGGAGAAATAATAATATTGGTGGCAATAAATACAAAGGACGAAGTATATCTCAATGTTTCCAAATTCAGGGAATTAAAAATGCAGAAGATATTGCAGGATATGAAAAAAGAATTAAAATCAAACATAAAAAATAAAAACGGACAGCAGAAATTAAATTTATAATACTAAATAATAGATATAAAACATAGGTTTTAATTTATTTTTTATCTTAATATTTTAACAATATTTTATCTTAATATTTTTAAATGATCTAATGATTTCAACATCAGTTCTATTTTTGTTTCTTGCCGGAATTGTTTTTTTGGGTTTTATACTAAATTCATTATTCAGCAAAATCAAAATTGCAGGCATTTTACCGTTAATGCTAATCGGCTTGCTGATCGGCCCGATTTTTAAGTTTGTTTCTACAGGTCCAACAAGCACGATTATTGAATTAAGCCCAATAATTACAGCATTGGCAATATCTTTTATACTGTTTGATGTCGGATTAAATATGAATTTCTCAAAATTAAGGCAAGTATTATCAAGCGCAACAAAATTCAGTTTTATAACTGTTATTGTATCTGGATTAATTTGTTCAGCAGCAGCTGTCTTAATATCTGTCTTTGTTTTTCATTGGAATATTATTATTGCATTTATGTTTGGATTTGCCATAGCAGGGCCTAGCACAATAATTGTTCCGGTTTTGGCAAAAATAAGCAAAATTTCAGAAGAATTAAAAACAATACTTCTTTACGAAGCAATTGCAACTGATATTGTTACCTTGATTATTCCTTTAATTTTATCTAATTTTCTATGCAAAACAGCTACAAATTTATGTTCAATAACTTCAACATCAGTTATTTTTCTTGTATTTAATACAATTGTTAATTCACTAGTCCTTGCCGCACTACTCGCATTTTTCTGGCTTTTTATTCTAAATAAATTTAGGGAATACAGCAAGGAATATATGTGGATGCTGACAATGACAATGGTGCTGGCAACATACGGGCTATCCCAGGTATTTGGTTTTAACGGTGCAATAACTGTATTTATTTTCGGACTAGTATTTTCAAATATAGGGACTGGATTAAAGGAAGGCTCAGTTTTTTTTAAATATTTTTCACTAGATCATGACATAACACATATAAGAAATTATCAAAAGGAAATTGTATTTTTTGTAAGCACGTTCTTTTTCTTGTATCTTGGGCTGCTATTTCAAATACCTAGTTCATATAATCTTATATTAATAATGATTGGCATTGCTGTTTTATTCAGCTTTTTGATACTTGGCATAAGGCGCATTTTCATACCCTTATTAAAAACATATATGTCAAAAGACAAAGAAGCAAATAAAATAGAGCATTCATTTATTAATTTTGATATTGCACGAGGATTGTCGCCAGCAATAATTGCAACAATACCTCTTTCTTTAGGCTTAAATATCCCAGGATTTGTTGATCAAATATTTTTTATAATCTTAATAACAAATGTAGTTTCAACAATAGGGATATTTTTAACATACAAAGAAGATAAATTAAAAAATAGCGATATTAGTATTGGCCAAAAACCAGATAATATTGATAATAATTCGCCCAATACTGCTATAAAAACCAAATAATAATATAATAATTTGAAAACATTAAAATTTCAAATTATTATTTTTATTTTTGCTGAGGTTTTCTTGTTTTTATTATTTTAACTTTTTTTGGAGTTAATAATATTTTTTCTTCGTCTATTCTGGCAATGTCTCCGTCTATTTTATTGACATATTCCTTTAATGTCTGTATTATGCCCTTTAATGTATTCGGCCTTTTGGATAATTCCAAGATATTCAAAAGAATAATATTCTTTTTCTGCAGCTCTGCTTCAATAAGTGAAACATCTGATTCTTGCTGTAATGCAACTGGTTTTATATAAAAATCAGCAGGTTCATTCATTACATCCACATTGCTCATTTCTGCAGATTGCATATACTCTTCAACATCTAATTCTTTATTAACACCTAATGCTTTTCCAAGCTTGTCAAATACTCCCATATTCACACCATATTTTTTTTCGTCGCCATTTTAAATATTATTTCAATTATTTTATAATAAGTATAAAAAAACAATATTTTAATACCTTATGTAAAATTGTATTTAGTGGAACTTAATCTATTTTCAATAAATTCTGCAATATTCATTAATTGATCAGGATCAATTTTAAATACTTTTTCATCTTTATACTGGCAATTTTCTATTATTTGTTCTGCTTTTTCCTTGCTTATATTTAAATTTTTTATTGAATTAAAAAATGCATTTCTCAATTTTTTCTTCTTATGCATCATTAATAATGAAATTAATTTTAATTTATTTTCATCAATATTTTTTTTAAATTTTAAATAAATAATTGTTGAATTAATTTTAGGCTTGGGGTAAAAATTATTTGCATTTATTTGTTTTAAGATATCGATATTAAATTGCAAATAAGAAAAAACACTTAGTTTCGAATATTTTTTAGTGCCAGGCTTTGCAGTCATATGCTCAACAAATTCTTTTTGCAGGCACATTACTGCATCTAGTTTTAATTTTGCCAACAGCGTTAATATTTTGCTTGAGATATTATAAGGAATATTTGATATTATAATATCAAAATTCTTTAATTCAGTGTCATTTATTTCAAATATATCTTTATTAATTAAAACCAGATTTTTATATTTATCATTAAACTCATTTTTTAATAATTTGTATAAATTTTCATCTTTTTCAATTGACATTACTTTTTTTGCAGAATTTATTAATTCCTGTGTTAAAATACCAAGGCCAGAACCAATTTCAATAACATTTTTATTTTTTCCAAAATTGGCTTCAAATTCTGCAATATGTTTGTTTATCAAGAAATTTTG